>QKGJ01000040.1 GCA_003251275.1 Ignavibacteria bacterium | reverse complement strand
CGATTACGGGTACATCATTGTTTGGATTGCCGACAGGCGACGACACCAATGTGGATGGATTGCTCACGGGCGATGGGGAGTTCAATGTTGCTCTTGGTTTTGCGATAGGCCGGTCATTCTATCCGGCCCCAGTGTTTGCAAGCGCTGAGTTGTCATATGACATTCGTTCGAAAAATTTTTCGAATGACATCCTCTATAATATCGAACTCGGGTACGGGCTACAGGACCAACGGCTCTACGTTATCCTGCAAATGTCGGGACGGAAGTCCACGTCATCAAAGGCAACGGTGATCACCCCAGCCTCGCGGTTTGGATTGAACACGCAGAATCAGGAATTCAACGCCATCATTCCCAAACTGTTCTATCGTGCGGGTGGTGGCTGGGGCATTTCGCTTTCATTGGCAACGGCAACGCATGGGCGGAATGTCGCAGGCGGGTTCGTCTTTGCAGCAGGAGTCTCCCATGAGTTTTAGACAGACCACGTTGGCGGCGACTGTCCTTTCTTTGGCTTTTCTCCACCATGGCGGCATTGCAGGGGGAGGAGTCGATCATTCACTTTTTGATAAAGTACTGAAGAAGTATGTGGTGAATGGATTGGTGGATTATGCTTCGCTGAAGAATGATAAGTCGTTCGGGGATTATTTGACCCTTCTCAGCAACACCGATCCGGATGCGATCGGAAACGAGAAAGCCCGACTCGTCTACTGGATCAACGCGTACAACGCTTTCACTCTGAAGCTGATCATAGATCACTATCCCCTGAAGAGTATCAGAGATATTGAAGAGGATGGGAAAGGGCCGTGGGATATTGTGTGGATTCAGATTGGAAGGAAGAAGCTCAGTCTTAACAACATTGAACATGATATCATCCGGAAGGAATATGCCGAGCCGCTTATCCATATGGCATTGGTGTGCGCCGCTGTCAGTTGTCCACCGCTCCGATCGGAAGCATATACGCCGGAAAGACTGTTTGTTCAACTCAAGGAAAACACGAAGGCGTTTTTCCGCGACCCCTTGAAGAATAGTTACGATGAAAAGACGAACACCGTTTATCTCTCAGAACTCCTTGAATGGTACGGAGGTGATTTTGATGAACGGTATGGATCAGGCAAGAGGTTCGGCATCGCGGAACTCGGTGTCGATCCAATCAAGAACCCCGAGGTGAAATACCTTCCGTATGATTGGAGCCTGAACGTCCAGAAGTAAGAATGTCCAATCAGTCTTTCTCCGCCGCTCCGGATTCATCTCTTCCCTCCTCCGTTGCAAACACAATTGTCATTATTCCGGCGTTCAATGAGGAAGGGGCGATTGCACAGGTTGTTCATGCAATTCCATCCGATTGTGTTTCTGAGATTGTTGTGGTGGATAACGGTTCAACTGACGCGACAGCTGCGCAAGCGCGCGGCGCGGGAGCAACAGTTCTTTCAGAATTGGAGCGGGGATACGGCGCTGCATGCCTCTGCGGAATTGCCTACGCAATGGAGAAATCCCCCGCTATCATCGCCTTCCTGGACGGCGACTACAGTGACTGTCCTGAAGAACTTCCTTCGCTGCTTCATCCCATTGTCCACGACAATATCGATCTCGTGATCGGTTCCCGAATGCTCGGACAACGAGAGCCGGGAGCAATGTTGCCGCAAGCGATGTTCGGCAACTGGTTAGCAACAACACTGATACGAGTGCTTTGGGGAGCGAGGTTTACAGACCTTGGCCCGTTTCGGGCGATACGAACATCGTCGCTGATGGCCTTGCAGATGAACGATCGCACTTTCGGTTGGACAGTGGAAATGCAGGTGAAAGCGGCCAAGCAAAAATTGCGGTGCCGCGAAATTCCGGTGCGTTACCGAAAACGTGCTGCAGGTTCTTCCAAAGTAACAGGCTCCTTCACGGGAACGATGAAAGCGTCGTACAAGATACTTTTCACGATCTTCAAACATCTTTTCACATGACCGGGAAGATTCAAGGTCTCAAGCCGTTGATCATGTGGGGAGTATTGATGGAACTCCTCTATCTTGCTTTCTATTTTTTCCCCTCCGGTCAACCGGCCGTTGCCTGGTTTACGATTGTGCATATTGTCGGATGGTTGTTACTGCTAATCCGGTTTGTTTTCACAAAAACTCTTTCCGAGAAAATTGATCGCCGGTGGCTTTCCATTGCCATTGGTTTTGGTATCGTCTTCCGTCTGACGCTGGTCCCCCATGATATTGTTGCTTCCGATGATATCTTCCGGTATGTGTGGGACGGGCGCGTTGGATTGAGCGGAGAAAATCCATTTCGCTACGCCCCGATCGATAGCGCGGTTGCGCATTTGCAGACCGACGATCTCCCGAAGAGAATCAACCATCCTGAAATGCGGACGATCTATCCGCCTCTGGCACAGGTGTTCTTCATTGCTTCCAATGTCCTTTTCGGGCCATCGATAAGTGGAATGAAGCTGCTCTTTGTCCTGTTCGATATACTCACAATGATCATGCTGGTTCGTCTCCTTCGTTTGCGGAACAGTTCGCCCAATGCTCTCTTGCTTTATGCCTGGTCTCCGCTTCCGGTGCTGTACATCGGTCTTGATGGCCATCTCGATGCGTTGGGAATTTCTTTTCTTGTGTTGTTCCTTTTGTTCTTATCAGAAAACAAGCCGGCGCGAGGTGCGTGTGCCCTTGGCGCAGCGGCACTTGCCAAGCTCTATCCAATGATGGTTGCACCGTTCCTTTTTTGGGAAGAAAAGGGTTGGCGCAAGGTCGTGGTTGTTATGATACCCGTGGCGATGCTCGGTGTGGGAACGATGTTCTACATAGAACCGACTGGAGGATTGCTGGAGTCATTCTTGGTCTTCAACAGTGCATTCGAGTTCAACGGCTCGATATTCAAGCTGCTGCTGACTATGCTTCAATCCAATGAACTGGCACACACAGTCAGCGCAATACTGTTGTTTATGACTCTGGCAGCAGTGTTCTTTCTGCGCCGACCGATTCTTGAAAAGGTGTTTTTGGCATTCGTTGGCTTCATCGTCTTTTCTGCTTCGGTGCAACCATGGTACCTGCTCTGGTTGAACGCGCTGCTGGTGCTCCGCTGGTCGCGTGCCGTGTTTGTCCTCATAGGAACGATTGGCTTGAGCAACCTCGTTGTGTACGAGTACGTCGGGTCCGGCGT
Organism: Ignavibacteria bacterium; assembly: GCA_003251275.1. GTDB lineage: Bacteria > Bacteroidota > Ignavibacteria > UBA10030 > UBA6906 > SZUA-287. Next base: position 14,246 of record QKGJ01000040.1, on the reverse strand, counting down.
GTGGGCGGACCAATCCTGGATTTTGCTTCTTGAGTATATCCCGTTTTTTGTTCTTGCGGTTCTAGAATTGATGACGTCTCGGAGGCGCAAGGCGAATGCTTAAGCTATCGCTTATTATTTTTGCCAAGCTTCCCAGGCCCGGAGAGGTAAAAACCCGGCTCGGATCAACGATCGGCATGGAACCAGCTGCAGGCATTTACGCCGAGTTTGCAGAGCATGCATTTACGCTAGCTGATAATCTCGGTCGAAGAGGCGTCAAAACATATTTGTTTTATGCCCCTGGTGCATCAGCGGGGGAGGTGAAGGCATGGGTCGGCCGCGATTTTGTGTTTCATGAACAGCAGGGAGACTCGCTCGGTGAGCGCATGCTGCAGGCGTTTGCGCAAACATTTCAGGATGGCGGGGACGCGTCGGTGATTATTGGAACTGATGTACCGGAGCTTTGTGTTGAAAGAATCGACTCCGCGTATGATGCTCTTCCGACTCATGATCTTGTCATCGGACCTTCAACAGATGGGGGGTACTATCTACTGGGAATGAAGGCGCCTGTCAAGAATGTTTTCGAGAATGTGAAGTGGAGTACGGGCGGAGTGTTCCAAACAACGATGGGTCTTATTCGCGACGCCGGATTCGAGTGCCATGTACTTCCCGAGGAGAACGATATCGATACCAGGGAAGACTACGAAGCGTACCTTGAACGAAAGTCGCGAGGATGAAATTGCCTGAATGATTTTCTATATTGTTGCAGAAGTTTTTCAAACTTTGGAGGAATCGTGGATAAGTCAGAAAGCATGAACCTTTCTGTGGAGCAAGCAGTACGGGAACGCTATTCAAAAGGAGCTGCGCAGCGGGAGGCGGCGCTCTGTTGCCCGGTGGAGTACGACAAGAAATTGCTGGAACCACTACCGGCGGAAATTCTCGAGAGAGACTACGGATGCGGTGACCCATCCAGCTATGTCCGGAAGGGGGATGTGGTTCTGGACCTTGGCAGTGGCGGAGGAAAGATTTGCTACATCGCGGCCCAACTCGTCGGGCCTCATGGCTCCGTGATCGGCATCGACATGAACGATGACATGCTTGCCCTCGCACGAAAGTATCAGCCGGAACTCCAGAAGAAATTCGGCGGCGTAAAAGTGGCGTTTCACAAAGGAAAAATACAAGATCTTGCCCTTGATCTCGGGAAGGTAGAAGAATATCTCGGCCGCAATCCGGTGACGACAACCGCCGACCTTCAGATGCTTGAAGAGTATACGCAAGCGCTCCGCTCCGCCGAGCCCATGATCGCGGACAATTCCGTTGATGTGATTGTCTCGAATTGCGTTCTGAACCTTGTGCGGGAAGAAGACAGGAGGCAGATGTTTCGAGAGATGTTCCGGGTCTTGAAGAAGGGGGGCCGCGTTGCAATTTCCGATATCGTGAGCGATGAAGAAGTCCCCGCCTCTCTGAAAAAGGATCCCGAGTTGTGGAGCGGATGCATATCCGGCGCCTTCACGGAAACGGGATTTCTGCAGGCCTTTGAGGAAGCCGGATTCTATGGGGTGAACATCGTAAAGCGGGACGAAAAGCCATGGCAAACTGTCGAAGGCATCGAATTTCGCTCCGTGACAATTGTTGCGTTCAAAGGGAAACAGGGTGAATGCCTCGAGCGCAATCAAGCTGTGATCTACCGGGGTCCGTGGAGAAGTGTAACGGACGACGATGGACATACACTCTATCGAGGAGAACGGATGGCCGTCTGTGACAAGACCTATAATATTTACACCAATGACCATGGGCCCTATTCTTTGCAGGTGATCGGCGTCTTGCCGCTCAACGAAATACCTCTGAATAAAGCGGAGAATTTCAACTGCAACACCAACGCAAAGCGACATCCACGGGAAACAAAGGGGTTGGACTACAACAAAACGGAGCTCTCAGATCCAGCTTCCTGCGGGCCGGATGGGTGCTGCTAGTGGGACTCATTCGAATTAGTGCAACCCCTTCTTGACAACGGGGGTTTTCTTGTTCTAGAGAATCTTCGCTATCTTTGACAATTTATCATTCACACCAAGCATCTTGTCGGACGCAGAGCTTCAGTACTACTACTTTGGTTTCTACAGAATTCTCCATCGCTACCGGACGCTCACGCTGCTGGGATGGGGGGCTGTTGTGGCGGGTTGCGTTGGGATCTTTGTTGGCTGGGAGTATTATTTCCCTCACGGTCTCCTTGATATTGGCATTTCTTGTTCCGCAATCGTGGCGGGACTCGGGCTTGTTCATCAGAGCGTCGTGTTTCTCGAAGAGTATCTTCATTTTCCCGGCAGGGAACACCTTGGGCGACAGATTAACGGTGAACCGCAACCAGAGGTACTTCTCAAAATGAAATCCCTGATGCGCATCATTGATGAGGGAGGATGGCAGGAGGCATATCTGGCAATACGGGAACTCCCATCCATTGGCAGACAGTTTCAACTTCCACCAATTCGCTAATCGGGAATCATCGATTAAGAGGAGAGTCCACATGACAAGTCGGGTTCAGGAATTCCATGAGTTCCGCACCAAAATGAACAAGCGTATTCTCGATGTTGACAATCGTGCAATCAAGCGGTTTTTTGGCGTGGACACGCTGACGTACGAACCGGGCGCTCTTGATGCGAAGACAAAGGAGATGCTTGGCCTTGTCTCCTCAATGGTGCTGCGGTGCGACGACTGCATCTCGTATCACATAGAGCAGTGCAAGAAAGAAGGCGTGACCGATGAGGAGATGTTCGATATCTTCAGTGTTGCATTAGTGGTTGGTGGTTCGATTGTGATCCCGCATCTTCGTCGTGGCGTTGCGTTTCTCGATGAGCTGAACGCTCAAACCACAGCGTGAAAGTTGCGCCCGGAACGCGACTCTTACTCTGGACCTCCCTGTTTGGAGTTGCCTTCGCGTTGGTGGAGGCAAGTGTTGTTGTTTACCTCAGAGCACTGTATTATCCCGCTGGATTTGAGTTTCCGCTTCGTCTCATTACAATGAACCACCTCGGCGTGGAAGTGGCGCGTGAAGCAGCAACGATTGTGATGCTTGCCGCGATGGCCGCGATCGCGGGACGTGCCGGGTGGGAAAAATTCGGATTCTTTCTCGTTGCGTTCGGGGTCTGGGATATTTTCTATTACGTCTGGCTTAAAGAGTTCCTTGGATGGCCGGCGACACTCATGGACTGGGACGTTCTTTTCCTTCTGCCTCTTCCGTGGATTGGTCCGGTCATCGCACCCGTGTTGATTTCCTTGCTGATGATCTATTGCGGCGCTTCCATCGTCCACCGTATTGGGGCTGGGCGCTCGTTCGCTCCCGGGTGGATGTCATGGGTGCTCGCGGGTGTTGCTACAGCGGTTCTCCTCGTTTCCTTTATGATTGACACGGACGCAACACTTCACGAGGCAATGCCTATGCCCTACCGGTATGAGCTTCTTGGCATCAGCCTTCTTCTCTACGGTATTTCATTTGGTCTCGCATGCCGAAGCGTACACGCTTAGGATCTTCCACCGACAAGACCAGGATTCTTGCCGAGATTCTTCTTTTAGCAACGATACTCATTTGGGCAGGGAATAATTCCCTTGCGAAGTGGACGTTGAAGGGAATGACGATGTTTCAATTCAACAGCGTCCGGTACGTTGTTGCATCTCTCTTCCTGGGATCCCTGTTACTTGTTCGAGCGCGCTGGTTGAAAGTAGAGCCGGGTGACTGGAAGAAAATTCTGCTGGTTGGGTTTCTGGCGGGCGTCGCGTATCAGATGGCATTCATATCGGGACTCAATCTGACGACTGTGGGTAATTGCTCTGTCCTCCTCGCCACATCACCGATCTGGACTATCATCACAAATCGCATCATCAACAAAGAGTCAATTCATCCGATGGTCATTACTGGAATGCTCCTTTCGTTCATCGGGGTTGGGATGATAATTTTTGGCACGGGAACCCTCGACCTTGCTATGAAGGGCATTCTCGGAGATTTCCTCTGTCTCTTTGCGGCGATGCTGTGGGGGCTCAGCTCGACACTGCAAAAACCTCTACTTTCAAGATACTCGGCTGTTCAGCTCAACGTTGTTATCGGGTCAATGGGAGGATTAGTTTTTTCAATTGCCGCCTTCCCGTCATTTGTGGCAGGCGAGAGTTCCACCGTGGCTCCGGGCTATTTTTTTGCCGCTATCGTGTCCGGTGCTTTTTCTATCGGACTTGCGAACACATTCTGGTCATTTGGAGTGAAGAAACTTGGGCCTGCGCACGCTTCGAACTTTGCAAACCTCGTTCCTGTATTCGCTCTGGCGATTGCCTACATTGCGCTTGACGAAAAACTCCTTGCGGTGCAATTGATCGGTGCGGGGGTGACTCTCGTGGGAGTCTGGCTCGCGAGGAAGTGAGTTTCTGAAGCATCAATTCGCTTGACTTGTTTTTTGCTGGAACAGACCGTATCCTATTACAACAAAGCTGGTAATCATCGAGCCTGCAAAAGCCTCGCATTTCATAGTTTCCAATAAGCAATGAGCAAAAATCCAAAAACCTTGATCGAAGTCTTTGCCCAAACCGACGTCGGCATGATGCGGGAGGGAAATGAGGATAGCTTTCTGGTTGATCAGACTACCTCTGACGAGAACGAGGCGCTGGAGTCGGTCCACGAGTTATCGACCGAGCGTGGAGTGATCTTGATGGTCTCAGACGGTATCGGGGGAGCGGCTGCAGGCGAGGTAGCAAGTCTCCTCGCGGTCGAATCTGTTCGTGATACAACAAAACGGAATGGGTTGAAAGACGTTGACGGACTGCGGACCATGATTTATGAGTCTGTGCATGCCGCAAACAATATTATCGTAACAAAAGCTGCTGAGCACTCTCGCTTGCGGGGGATGGGAGCAACTGCTACTGTTGCCGGGATGTTACACGACACGCTTGTGATTGCGCAAGTGGGTGATAGTCGCGGATATGTCATCCGGGGGAATGACATCGTGCAGGTCACGAAGGATCAAACGTTCGTGCGGACGCTCGTGGATGCTGGCAACATTAGCGAAGAGGAGGCTGAAACGCATCCGCGACGGCATATCTTGCTGCAGGCCCTCGCGCAGAAAGATATCGAAGTACCGATGACCGAGTTGCGGCTTCGAAGAGGCGATGTGCTTCTGCTCTGCAGTGATGGCTTGTCGGGTCAGGTGGGAAAGGATGACATGCTGGAGATCGTCTCTCCCTCAACCTCGCTCAAAGACGCTGCCACCGCGCTCATTAATCTTGCCAATGACCGTGGCGGTCCGGATAATATCACCTTGATCCTAGCCCGTTGTACGGGTGACGGGTTTACGCCTGCAGAAGAGGGTGAGAGATTAACGTTTCACACCACCTTCCACGGCAAGACCGCCTAGCTCTACCTGGTCAGCACCATCGCATTCGTCTCCGCCATTTCTCCCACCTGCAACCGATAGTAATACGTCCCGCTCGCAAGGCCACTTCCTTCGAAGAGAATCTCATGCCTTCCCGCTTCTCGATGCCCATCCAACAATCTAGAAACCGTTCTACCGTTTGCATCAAAGACTGTTAGTTGAACCCGGTTGGCATCGTGCAGTTCGAACGTAATCGTTGTTTGCGGGTTGAAAGGATTGGGATAGTTTTGATGGAGGGTGAAATCCCTTGGATGACGCGGTTCGGAATCTACACTCAGGGTTGTTACGTCAATGGGAGAAGTCCAAATCTGATATGTCCCAGTGGAGTTGTCCATCCAGACGGGCCATAAGGTGTTACCTGTGGACGTAATGCCGATGTTGTCCCCCTGATATCCCTGACCAAGGCCTCCTATGGGGATGGGCTTGAAGTTGTGATCACTGACGACTGTTTCGTTCCAGGTTGTTCCCCCATCGTCGGAGCGGGCGAGGAGAACGCCAGTTGAATCGCTGCTCGTGAAGCGATCATCATAAAAGAGAACATTGATCGCCCCCGTATCATCAACATGTATTGCGGGAAAATACTGGATTTTTCCGTTGTTCAGTGGGTCTTGATTCACACGAATTCCCGAGGACCAAGTTACGCCGTTATTTGTAGATCGGTGAAAGACGATATCGGGATCAGTTCCTGCAGGGGACAGGTTCTGTTCGGTTGTCACAGTATAGATCCATCCATTGCGCGCGCCCCCGCTGGCATCGACTGCAAGGCGCGGCAATCCGTTGACACGAATATTTCCTTTCTGCGTAAGTTGTCCGGCAATACCATTCATGTCAAAAGCGTTTTCTGTGACCTGCCAGGTAGATCCGCCGTTGGTTGAAGACGCGAAGCCTGCGTAGTCTTCGGTAAAAGGTGACGTGGGGATCACTCCCGCCCAACAAGCGTACACAACACCATTGGAGGCGATGGCGATATCGCCTCCCTGGCATCGTTGTGGCGGCAGATTGATCTGTGTCTTTGGTGTCCAGGTAACTGCGCCATCGCTGGTTGCCGAGAAGACGACAGGATAAGGTGGCGCGAATTCGACCCAGAGGGCGTACGTGCGACCGAAATAGGGACTCGAGGAATTTCCATCGGAACCGAGCACAGCTCTATCCTGGTCATTCGTTGCAACCGTCTTTTGCGTGGACCACGTTCGGCCAAGGTCGGTCGAAAAGTGAGAAAACAATCCTGGGGAAAAACCAAGCCGAATCAGCAGAAATCTCCCGTCTTTGTCGATTGCAATGCCCGGGTCGCCACGATGAAATGTCACAATCGGTCCATTGCAGGTATCGCTGCCATACCAGTTCAATCCGCGGTTTGTACTGACATAGATTCCTTCACTCACAAAACCGGTACTCAAGTTAATAGTATTAGCGCTTGCGAACAGAATGTTCGGATCGGTCGGGTGACGTGTAATAAAGGTCTCCGATTGCGTCACAGTACTTGGATAGATCCTAAAGTTCGGCCCAGCCGATATTTTTTCCCCGCCCTGCTGATCCCAGGCATTGGCGTTTATTTTCCCAGGGACAAATCCCGCGAACAGACCACATATGAAAATGAACAAAACTGACACAAGCGCCTGTTTCATTTTGCTCCTTCCTCAGGGCGTGTAGCCCAGCTTGATATTTGCGAAGAAATTCCTTGGTGTGCCCAACTCGTAGAAATCACCCCCCGCGGCGTTGATGTTAATAAATGCAACGTATCTCTTGTCAGCAATATTGTAAAGGCCACCGGATACAAGGAAACTAAGTTTGTCGAATAGAATGTCCACACCAACTGTTCCATTGAGAAGGGTGTAGGCAGAGGTCTTTTCCGCGTTTGCATCATTGACGTACATGCCGGAGACAGACATGCTGCCCAAACGAATGAAACCGGTAATTTGCTCCGTGAGGTTATGCGTGTACGAAACGGCGAGGTTAAGGTTGTGCTTCGGCACACTTGGGACTGAGTTGCCAGTGAAATTTCGCTCGGCAGTCACGAGGTTGCCGACGGAATCGATATCGATTGAGCGCGCAACATAATCATCATAGGAGAAATTGGAAAAAGTGTATGTTCCATCCAGTTTCAGGCCGGAGAGAAGGGCAAGGCGCAAGCCGAGCTCCAATCCCGTCCGCGATGTTCGTGCCGCATTACGGAAAAATACATCACCATAGACATCGAACGGTACAATTTCATCTTTTATGTTCAAATGAAAGAATGTGGCCTCGAACCCAAGAGAAGTGAGCATGCAATCGGAGAAAAGCGCACTTCCTTTAATTCCTGCTTCAAAATTATTCGACTTCTGTGGATTCAAATCAGGATTCAAGGCCACGTTTGGCCGCGTGCTCGTTGGTGGATTGTCCAATTCATTGTCAGCCGGAGTATCGAACCCTGTACCGTATGAGGTAAACGCCGCGATGCCTGGTGTCATCTTGTAGTTGAGAGCGATCTTGGGGGTAAATCCCTCGAATCGACGGGATGAACTTCGCACGCCGAGCAACTGATCTTTGACGTCATGAGAGACTTTGTCGTACCGTCCAGTGAGAAGAATGTCGAGTCTTTCGGGAACGAGCGAAAACTGATCCTGAAGATAAAATCCTATGTTGGAAATACCCTCGTCGGTCAGCGCCTGTAAATTGTCTCCCTTCATTCCGTTGATGTTATTATGTGCTTCCACCGGCCCTGTTTGAAGGAATACGTCGCCACCAAAACTGAATTCATTCCGGTGCTCCCCCATATCAGTGCGCCAGATGTACCTGCCGCTCAACCCGAGACCGTTTCGATTGATGAATCGATATGTTCCGGAAGTCCGTTCAAAATATTTTATTGTTCCATAACCGATGAGATCGATTTCATGGGATCGCTCATCGCCGATGAACGTATCATAGCGGATCCCGATTCGTCCCTTCTTGGTTACCCGCTTCGTGTCCCGGGCTACGTCGCGGGAGTTTGCCTGGAATGGATCGCTATCAAATTGTTGGCGGGTGAGCGAACCTGGCAGCCGAATAAGGCCGTCCACAAAGTAGCCGTAGATTCCGAGACGTGTGTTGTCTCCAGGGCTCAGGTCGACAATTGAATTCACGATGTTCCAATAGTCCTGACTGTGGGAGCGATATCCCTGAAAGTTATGATAGGTGTAGGTTGTCATGAAGCCGTACTTTTCGGTCCGGACTCCCACTTTGATTCCGGTGTTTCGCGACTGGAATTCCCCGAATTCATTGAAGCTCATGACGTGCGATCTCTGGAAATTTATATCGTTCAGGAAGTTGACCACACCTCCGGGAGCATTGGTGTACAAGGACGAGGCATTTCCCTTTACCACTTCCACAGAGGATAACGCATTGAAATCGATTGCCTCGATCCGGGTTTGCCCGTCCGGTTCGGATTCAGGAATGTTATCGAGCAGAATGCGAACGCCCCGGATACCGCTGTTAGATCTGCTGCCGAATCCACGAATCGAAATCCGAACATCATGGTTTCCGTACCGGGACTGAGCAAAGAGCCCCGGTATAGAACTGAGAATGTCGTTCACACCCGTGACGCGCACATATTTGAACTGCGTATTATCGATTCGTTGTATCGAGTAGGGAACATCAATGATTCGTTTTTCTGACCGCGTCCCGGTTATGACAATGTCGTCCAGTTGGTATTGTTTCACCGAATCGATTGGTTCCTGATTTGCTTCCTGTGCGAATGAAGGCATGAATGCAGCAACGAGACCGAATACAATACATACGATTGTTCTTAGATGGAAGAACATAGGTTTTCCTAAAATGTAATTGCTGAGTGAAGTTGTGCGACAGAAAACAACAACGCAAGCCTGACATAATCGTAGGCTCACTACAGTGGTTTGCACTGACTCAGAGAATCCGGGGGGGCGGTGTCGGCGGTTCTGAGGATGGTGAAGGAGAGGGTTGTGCGAGGAAGAAGGTAACTGATGATCCTGGTCCAATCGGATCCAATATTAATCGAGTGATAGGAAGATGATCCCTCACGCCATCGTTCTTCGTTGTTTTTGAATCCGTTGCATCGGTACTGGTCTGTCGCTGTACCTCTCTTTCCAGGCTTGCGAAAAGTTGTTCTTCCCGGACATCATTGATGCAGGTGTAAAAGGTCGTATCGCTTCGCGTTTCCGTCCGAACAACGTCATAAAGCCCGCCGCGGTAACGAAATTCATTCTCCTTCTCCCACTGCAATTCTCCAGCCTCAGACCTTGTCACCGCAATGATCACGCACTCTTTATCTGCTACCTGCTCCTTTATCAGCAGTTTCATTTGTTGTCGAATGTCCTGCTGAACCACATGGAACACGACAAGATATCCCAGAAGATGGGTCAGATACGCCGAAAGAGATATGATGGCAACAAAGCGCTTCACGTGGCGGAAGGTGGTGATGGAAAATTGTCGATTGACCTGGTAAAGAACGCAAACAAGGATGTGAGAATCAAGGACGCGAAGCGAAGAGCGGGCGCTGGAGGGGTCCCCGCCTGCCTTACTGATTCACCGAAGGCGGGCAGGGAACCTACGATCTCAGGCTTTGATGTTGTGGACGCCAGAGGATTTGAACCTCTGACCTCCTGCTTGTAAGGCAGGCGCTCTGAACCAGCTGAGCTAGGCGTCCAATGATGACAGGAGAAATATACCAAAACACATCAGGAGAAGCAATCATTGACTATGAGCTGGTGGTTCCATTCTTTACGTCCGGCCAACTATGAAGAGACAATTTCCAGTCGATGATGTTCTCACGGAGTTGCTCGAGACAGTAACGAACTCGCGAAACTCTGTTTTGTGTGCCCCTCCTGGAGCAGGTAAGACGACGCGAGTACCGCTTGCTCTTCTCGACGCCAACTGGATGCAAGGAAAGCGAATCGTCATGCTTGAGCCGCGGAGATTGGCCGCACGACGCGCGGCGGAGTTTATGTCATCGTTGCTTGGACAGAGTGCGGGCGAGACCATCGGATACAGAACGAGGGGAGACAGCCGCATAAGTTCGTCGACCCGAATTGAAGTTGTCACGGAAGGCATTCTCACGCGCCTCTTGCATGGATCACCGGATCTACCCGGAGTTGGGCTGGTAATTTTTGATGAGTTTCACGAGAGAAGCCTCCAAGGAGACCTTGGCCTTGCTCTAAGCCTGGATGTTCAGGACAACTTGCATAAGGATCTTCGAATCCTCGTTATGTCGGCAACTCTTGATGTTGATGCGGTTTGTCAACTTCTCGGCGACGCACCTGTTGTTCAAAGTCCAGGGAAGGCGTACCCGGTCGAGACCAGGTACCTGTTTTCTGCAAACGCAGGCTCAATGGAAGCGATAGTAGTTGAGACTATTCGCAGTGCGCTGAAGAAAGACGAAGGTGATATTCTTGTTTTCCTTCCGGGTCAACGTGAGATTCGAAGAACGGAGAGACTGCTGCTGGATGGTTTTGAATTGCAAGACATTCACGTGCATGTACTGTATGGTGAAGCGAGCGATGAAGTGCAGCGGGCTGCGCTTACTCCAGCGCCGAAGGGAATACGAAAAGTGATTCTTGCCACGAGCGTTGCAGAGACCAGCTTGACAATCGACGGAGTGCGCATTGTTATGGATTCAGGAGTGGCGCGAAGTGCCAGGTTTGACCCGCGACGTGGAATGTCGGGCCTGGTCACCACCCCCGTGTCGAAGGCGACGGCGGATCAGCGACGTGGCCGGGCAGGCCGCCAGGCTCCTGGTGTTTGCTATCGTCTGTGGACAGAACACCAACACGCACATCTGCCGGACTTTCCCAGTCCGGAAATACGCACTGCGGATCTTGCACAATTCGTTCTGGATCTGGCACGGTGGGGCGTTACCGATGATATGCGACTCCGATTCCTGGATCACCCTCCGAAAGCGCATGTCTTCCAGGCAACGTCGCTGTTGAAATCTGTGAAAGCGATTGACGATAATGGAAAAATGACACCGCATGGTCTAATGCTGTCGGATCTTTCCGTTCATCCAAGGATAGGACATATGCTTGTAGCGGGAAAAGAGATCGGCCTGGGTTCTCTTGCCTGCGATGTTGGTGCTCTCCTCCAAGAGCGAACTCGCGTTTCCGGAGAGAAGGATCACTCAGTCGATCTACGACATCGATGGCAGGCAATGCACTCCGGTGATGCCAGGTTCGAAAGGGTGTTGACCGAGTCGGCACGTTTGCGAAAAGAGGTCGGGGTGCATTCGCGAAAGCACAATGAGAATGACATCGGCAAATTGCTTGCGCTTGCATATCCTGAAAGAGTTGCAAAGCGAAGAGGCGGAAGCGACAATCGTTACCAAATGGCAGGTGGAACAGGGGGAGTTCTCCACGAGAGTAATCCACTTTGCCGGGAAGAGTTTCTTGCAGTCGCTGATGTAGATGGTATTGGGGAGGAGGCGAGGATATTTCTTGCGGCCCCGATAAGGGAAACCGATATTCGCAAAGTGTTTGCAGATCAAATCAATCAAACCGAAGAGGTTTTTTGGGATTCGAACGAAGAATCTGTGAGGGCACGTTCGGTAGAACGATTAGGTGAGCTAATTCTTAGCGAGAAGAGAGTGGAAGCGCATGGCGAAACAATCCGCGCTGCGATGATAGAAGGGATCAGGCACATGGGCTTCTCATGTCTTCCATGGAATCGTGAGGCTCAGTCGCTTCGGCAGCGGAGCGAATGGGTGCGAACAAATGTCCTTAGCGGTTATGATTGGCCTGATCTGAGCGACGATCATCTGCTGCAAACTCTTGAAGATTGGCTCGCGCCGTTTCTTGAGGGGGCAACTCGAAGAGCACATCTTGCGCGTATTGACATGGACTCAGTGGTAAAATCTCATTTCAGCTACGCTCAGCTGCAGGAACTTCACCGCCTTGCACCGCCAACACTAGAGGTGCCCACAGGCTCTCACATTCGACTCGATTACTCAAGCGATGTTCCGATTCTTGCTGTGAAGTTGCAGGAGATGTTTGGACAAATCGACACTCCAACCGTTGGAGGCGGTCGCGTTAAAGTATTGATTCATCTGTTGTCGCCTGCCGGGCGACCACTTGCCGTCACACAGGATTTGAAAAGCTTCTGGCAGAATGCATATCCTGAAGTCCGGAAGCAAATGCGCGGCAGGTATCCGAAGCATCCCTGGCCCGAAGATCCACTGACAGCAATACCCACACGTCGAACAAAACGAAAATGAAACTGAGAGGAGGAGTTGTTCAGCGGAGGAGATTCTTGCGGGCATCGTCGTGAGAAGCAGGGAGAGTAAGCCGATCATTCCTCATCCTGTTATATCTCTTCGCAAGAGTTATAGGAGATACGCCAATTAGATAGAGCAATAAGTAGAATCCATTCTTTACCTGTTGTCTGATGATGCCGTGTCCAACAAACCTTCGGGCAGAAGTTGTCACGACTCCCGGGATCAGGTGAATCCGATCAGCAGTTCTTGCATCCTGGAGGAATTTCACGTCTTCAAAGAGAGGCCACTGTGGAAAGCCACCAAGAGCATCATAAAAAGCGCGACGAACTATGATACATTGATCGCCAAATTTCGTAAAGACGGAATCGAACCGGGTGAACCAGGAATAGAAGCGGAGAAGAGGAGAATCATTATCATAGCTGAGGTGGAACGTACCTATGCGGATAGACGGATTTCTGAACTCCCGGCGCAGCAGGTAGAATGCATGGTCTGGCAGGGTGGTGTCGGCATGCAGAAAGAGAAGGATGTCGCCTGTCGCTTCTAACCTGCCTGCATGAAGTTGCGTTCCTCTCCCCGGAGGAGACTGCACAACTCTGGCTCCCTCAGCGATTGCGATGTCGATCGTCCCATCGGTGCTTCCCCCGTCCACGACAATGATCTCGACGGTTCGATCCAGATATCGTACCTGGCGGATGCATTGACGAATGGACTCACACTCGTTAAGAGTCGCTATAATGACGGAGAATTGGATAATCTTTCCAAGGGTAATTCGACCGATGGTTCTTGTCTCATTAAAGACAACGTGGACTGCCGGATAGTTCCCGTTCAGGGAATGAAGCGTCGCTCTCATTGGCGGTGTTTGCTCCACCACCACACGTTGTTTTACACCCTCCTTCTCTCATCAGCAAGGACGGGAAAGGAGTGGGTTGGGCATCTCTGTTCGGGAGGTGGCACAATCTACGGGTGCTCATGCATCCATCGCAGCAGAGCAAATACTGCCCCGGAGAGGAAGACTGCTGCTGCCACATACGCCAGATTCAGATAAACATAAACGCTGACCAGCAGTTGCATATCGATGACAAACAAAAACGATCCGATGATGAATAGAATGGGAATTGCCGTCCTCAACTGTAGCTTCAAGATGAGGAGCGCGGAGATGAATATGCCCAGAACCATCAGTGGCAGTACCGGTCTCTCAAATTCATTAACGACGCGGTTCTGAATCAGGCTTTCAATAATATTTGCCTGCACTCTTGGACTATCCGAATTCCACACGCTCGTTCCAATATTGTAGACAACAACAACTTTCCCCCGAATAGTCGAAACAGCATCTGGTGATGGCGTGTTACCCGGACGCCATTCTAACTCTGTTTCAGAAGGGAGGAATACTTTATCGAACCGGATCGACTCCAGGGAAGCGGCAACACCATTGGAAAGAACCGGTACACTAAGGGTTCCCAGTTCAACGGCATTGCTCTTCATGACAGGTCTTGTCGCATCAGCATATCCAAGGAATTTCGCCGTTGCGGCAAGGCTCACATCCAACTTGAGTTGACCTCCCTGACGAATGCATGGCTGCCAGCGAAAAATGCGTTCACGTCGTTCAAGCGGCTCCAAAGATGATCGGAGACTGAGCAAGAAGTTTTCTTCATTCTCCATTGGACGAT
>QKGJ01000147.1 GCA_003251275.1 Ignavibacteria bacterium | reverse complement strand
GTCAGGATCCTCCGCAAGTATCCGACTCAGAGCATTCGCTCCAACGGTGCTCACCGCAGCTGCCGGAACTTTCGGGACGGAGTCCTGGTATCCCATTGCCCCTGTATGGGGAACGTCGTCCAGCGCAAGCGTCATCGAACGGACGAGGGCGGCAACGCCGCCAGCTTTTGCCGCCTCAATCGCCCCACGGCTACGCTGATCCACCGCGCCAACATAGGCAGCAAAAGTATTGGGAAGTTCCGGATCCATTGGACGATTGTAAAAAATAATCTTCCCCTGCGCCTTTCTCCCCAAGGCCGTCAACTCATCAAACGAGTGCACTTCTACAACACCGGCGATAATCCCGCCTTTTGGGGTTCCGATGCTTCTTCCCAGAGCGCACACTGAAAGGTCAAGCGGAGGCGCGTCCCCACTCGTCATCACTTGTGCTCGCTCAACCGATCCTCGAACCCAGTGTGGAACCGTAACAGCCTCGGTGTGCACGTTCTCAAAACCCCTCTGTACCATTTGTCGTGACGTTACCTGAACGGCGACTTCAGCGCCCTTTGAACCGCTCAGGCGATGTGGTGCTTCTGTTGTTAGTTCCTTTAATAACGAATACGCTTCGCCATCTTTCAGTCCGGCGCTTAACAAGCGCTTCGCAACATCCTCGTGCGTGGGATGATTACCGGAGAAGGATGGAACAGTGAAGATGACAATGGTGAGCAGAAGAGATTTCATGGTATGTCCATACTGTGGGGAGTAAGATACATGGGCGTCACCGACTATATCGTTGATGTATTTCCGGAATGAGATATTCCTGAAATGCTGCATCGAGATCAAGGTCGGGAGACCAAGACCAATCGCGTCTGGCAGAACTGTCGTCTACGTCGGCCGGCCATGAATCGACAATTGCCTGACGTTTGTCATCCGGGGAGAAACGAATGTCGACGGATGGAAAGGCCTTGAGGGCAATCGCTCGGATTTCTCCGGCGCTTGGATTAAAGCTGGTGATGTTGTACACGGAACGAGTCAGTTTTTCTCTCGGCGCCTCATGCAGCAAGAGTAGCGCCTTAATCGCGTCGGGCATTGCCATAAACGGAATGCGAACATCCTCCCGAACAAAACATGAATACGGTTTCCCCTGTGCAGCGGCATGGAGCATTTCAGGAGCGTAATCGCTCGTACCCCCACTGGGGAGGGTCACCGCGCTTATGAGTCCGGGAAATCGGATGCATCGAAAATCGATGCCTCCAATTAGCGTGTCTGCCGCAAGCTGGCGGTAGTGTTGTGAATAATACCGACCTAGGTGTTCACAGTACATTTTGTTGCAACCGTACATCGTCGTCGGAAAATTGTACTCTTCTTCTCTGATCCTTCCTAATTTTCTTTTCTCCTTTCCATCTGGAAGTCCGTAGACGGCAATCGAACTCGGAAACATGAATCGAACCGGTGCACCGTGCCATCGCGATTGTTCAATGGCAAGCTTCAGGAGGTTCATGGTTCCTTCCACATTGACCCGGTGCGCCGCCTCGGGAGTAAACTCGGCCCGGGTCGAAAGAAGGGCGGCAAGGTGGTACACTGTGTGAATCTCATATTCGCTTTGGAGACGTTCAAGCAACCGGGGTTCGAGTATGTCCCCCGTAATCGTCGCCGCACACTTTTCGGCAATTACATCGTCCAATGGGTGGACATCAAGTCCGATAATTGCATGTTCACCTTCCTTGGCTAATTGTTCAATGAGGCCATGGCCCATTTCGCCGTTGGCACCGGTGATAAGCGTTGCAGGACGCCGAATGTGATCAGACATGAAAGGCAGGCTTGGTGATCAAAAGTGAAAGAGAGCTGAAGCGTTGAAGGATCGTCAAAAGATTCTAGAGAATAGGTGATCCGGGCGTTCCGCGTTTAGGTCCACCCCGATCCCACTTTTCGATCCGCGAACGATCGCGCATGCTGGGAGGAACCTTTGAACGTTTCTCGTCAGGCCCGGTGAGATACTCTACCCATTCTTTGAGTTCGTCCATTGATTTTCCCTTTTTGTAGAAGCCATCAATGCGTGGATTCTTGATCGCACCCAGCGTGTACTGATCATCGAACCCGGAAACAAACAGGAACGGTACATGCTCGTATCCGGGAATCTCCCGCACAATGCGATGTAGTTTGATCCCGTCCATCACTGGCATGTACACATCCGAGATAATCAGGTCAACACCAACCGCTTCCATTTTTTCAAGAGCTTCTTCCCCGTTTTCCGCCATCATGACAACGCGGTCATCGCCGGAGAGAAAACTTCTCAGTAGCATCCGGAATTGAGGCTCATCATCAACAATCAAGATATTCATTACTATCCCTCGTCGGCCTTCATCTAATTTCGTATTATCGGCCTAAAGTGCAGAAAAAGCAGACCAGAGTCAATGAGCCTTGCAACATAACGAAACTCAAACGGCACGAAACAGGTCATTAAGAGCAGAATCGATCGACGTGAATCTGAACGCGTAGCCGGCTTTTGTTGCGACAGCAGGAACCACCTTCTGCCCATTCAGAACCATATCGGACATTTCTCCCAACGCCAGCTTCAGAACGATTCGGGGCACAGTGAAAAAACTCGGACGCCGCATCGCCCTTCCAAGGGCTTTTGAAAATTCTCTCATGGTTATCGGTTCAGGGGCAACTGCGTTTACTGGACCAATCACAGACGGAGTTTGGAGAACGAAGTAAACCAATCCGACGATATCGGCCAAATGGATCCACGGAAACCATTGTTGTCCTGATCCGACCGGTCCACCAACAAACAACCTGAACGGAAGGGCAATTTTCCTGAGGGCCTCGCTTTCCTTCCCCAGCACAACCCCGGTTCGGAGGCAGACGACACGAATCCCATGGCTCGATGCTTTGTTCGCTTCCATTTCCCACCGCACGCAGGTTTGACCAAGAAAGTCCGAACCGGCTTTGTGGTCTTCCTTGACATCTCCTTCCGGAACATCGCCGTAGTACCCCACAGCCGACCCGTTGACAAGAACGCCAGGTTTGCTTTTCGAGCGCGCCATTGCTTCCACGAGCGAACGGGTTGCATTCACCCTGCTCTCAACAATTCTCTTTTTTTGGTTCTTTGTCCATCGCCTCGCGCCAATTGATTCCCCGGCAAGGTTGATCACCGCATCCACACCATCCAATGCCGAAGCCCAGCCTCCTACCGTGCACGCATCCCAGAGCAAGTATTCAACTCCGCGAACCGGGTTTTCCGGTGACCTCCGCGAAAGGCAGATCAAAGTATGATCCCTGATAAGTGTCTCGAGAAGTTGACGACCAATAAACCCGGTTCCTCCCGCAACAACAATTTTCATCGTGCGTCCCGGGGATTTTCCTGGTGTCTCTCTCTTTTCAAGAAAAGGGTGGACAGCGGCGGAAGAGTGAGAGAGAGTGAATTAGTCCTTCCATGTTGTGGAATTGATTCTGAATGTACCTTGCCATGGTTGCCAACATTGCTCCCCCCGTACACCGATGCATCGCTATTCAAGAGCTCAAGATACGCACCCCCTTCAGAAACTCCGACTCGATATGATTGGCGCGGGACAGGGGTAAAATTGCAAACGACGACAACCCGGCCACCGTTGGCATCAATCCTCTCAAATGAAATGACGCTCTGTCCCGCATCCTCAAAGTCAATCCATTCAAAACCTGTGTAGGCAAAATCGACTTCGTACAGTGCCGGGTGTGAACGATAGAGTTTGTTCAAGTCCATAACCCATTGCTGGAGACCACGGTGCGTGTCAAAACCAACAAGTGCCCAATCCAGGTTCGCTTCAAAGTTCCATTCTGTCCATTGACCAAACTCTCCCCCCATGAACAAAAGTTTCTTGCCCGGAAAGCCAAACATCAGACCGTACAGTAGCCTGAGATTGGCAAATTTGTTCCAGTTGTCTCCCGGCATTTTGCTCAGGAGGGCACGCTTGCCGTGCACCACTTCGTCATGCGAAAGGGGAAGCAAAAACCGCTCGCTAAACGCATACAGAAGAGCGAACGTCAGGTTATTATGATGATGGACCCGATGGACGGGGTCTTTCTCAAAATACTGAAGAGTGTCATGCATCCACCCCATATTCCATTTCATATCGAACCCAAGGCCGCCGTCTTGGACGGGGGCGGTCACTCCCGGCCACGAAGTCGATTCTTCCGCAATCATAAGAACGCCGGGGTAGTATTGGTGCACCACTTCATTTGTCTTCTTCAAAAACTCCACCGCATCGAGATTCTCACGCCCACCATACTGGTTTGGGATCCATTCCCCTTCTTTCCGCGAGTAGTCGTTATACAACATGGAAGCAACCGCATCGATCCGTAAACCGTCGATATGATATTCGTCGAGCCAGAAGAGTGCGTTGCCGATTAGGAAGTTCCTGACCTCATGTCTCCCATAGTTGAAAATATATGTTCCCCAGTCCTGATGTTCTCCCTTGCGTGGATCGGCGTGTTCGTAAACGTGCGTTCCATCGAAGAGACCGAGAGCATGGATGTCTTTCGGGAAATGAGCCGGAACCCAATCCAGAATCACTCCGATGTTGTGCTGATGCAGATAATCCACAAACCACATGAAATCCTGAGGTGACCCGAATCTGCTTGTGGGAGCGTAATACCCGGTCACCTGATAGCCCCACGAACCGTCAAAAGGGTGTTCCATAACAGGCAAAAGTTCCAGGTGGGTAAATCCCAGACTGGCGGCATACTCAGCCAGTTTTCGGGCAAGATCCTTGTAATTGCACCATGTACCATCATCATTTCGCTGCCACGACCCGAGGTGAACCTCGTAGATTGACATCGGTTTGCCAAAATGATTGCCGGAGCTTCTTATCTCCATCCACTCCTTATCATTCCAAAGATGCCCATCGAGGAAATTCACTTTTGACGCAGTTCGCGGTCTCACTTCGCTTTCAAATGCATAAGGGTCCGTCTTGTCCAGAACGATCCCTCGTTGTGTCTTCACCTGGTACTTGTAGAGCTCACCTTCACGCAGACCTGGTATGAATATCTCCCAGATTCCTGAAGATCCCAATACCCGCATGCAATGCATTCTCCTATCCCAGCCATTGAATCCGCCTATCAGACTCACGCCCCTTGCCTCCGGTGCCCACACTGCAAACTGCACGCCTTCGACACCGTTCACCACTGCTTTGTGTGCTCCCAGTTTTTCATAGATCCGGTGATGGTCACCGGCATTGAAGAGGTAAATATCAAAATCGGTCAATGTAGGCATGAAAGAATATGGATCGTGCGTCTTTCGCGTACTGCCATCTTCAGTTGATATTTTCAGTTGATAGGGAAATACTTCCGTCCGACCTGGTATTTCCTTTTCAAAGAATCCTTCATCATGGATTTTCTCAAGCACATAGACTTTTTGTTTTTTCCCATTCCCCTCCACAACGGAAACTTCTTTGGCGCCTGGGTAGAACACACGAACCACCACAGAACTCTGCCCTCCAGCATGCAAGGGATGCATGCCGAGCACCCGGAAGGGATCGGGATGATCTCCGTAAAGGATTCGGTACACCTCTTCCAGAGGAGCTGATGTCTTCATATCGGTTTCTCTACTATTTCGGAGTTGGGATGACTCGATTCGATCTTAGACACGTGCAAAGAAAGATGAATTGGCTACAAAGTCAAATCTCTGCACGATTCGTTGTAATTCAATCTGCGACTTCCTATCATAAACGAAGGACAATCCTATCTACATTTTTCAATGACCTGTGTCGAACTCTTCTCATCAATCAAAGCCTGCAACCCACACGCGAATTGTCTCCACCGATGGCGGGTTTGACCTTCTCATGGATGAATGGCTAACCCTTCATCTTGCCTGCGCGGTCAGCATATTCCAGTCTTTTGAATGGCTGAGGACGTGGTGGAAGTACTATGGCAGCTCCGACGGACACCGGTCGCTGCACATCATTGTGGTCGAACGCGACGGACATTGCATCGCAATAGCTCCTCTCTTCATCGATCGCATTCGTACTTTTCCCTTTGGAACATTGAAGCAGCTTCAATTCATCGGCCGCGTGGATTCCGATTATCTTGACTTCTTGATTCTCCCGGATGAATGTGAGCTGGCCCTGGATGCGATCGCCGAATCGTTGCAATCATCCGGGCAAGCGTGGGATGGAATTGTTCTGGAGGATCTTCCGGCGTCATCCATCACTCGCGCGGGTCTTATGGACAGACTTGGGCAGAAGGGGTGGACGGCGCAGGCCAAGGTAACAGAGGACTCCCCCCAACTCCACCTCGAGGGGAGCTGGGAGGAATATCTTCAGAAGCTGGATGGCAACTTCCGTCGCGATCTGATGCGCAGAGTACGGGGTTGCGAAAACAAGTTTTCCGTTGAGTTTGAGGTTCTTTCGGAACCGGACGAGGTCTATAATGCGTTCGATGACATCGTTCGTCTTCATCAATATCGGTGGGAACAGTCAGGCGAACCGGGTGTATTTTCCAAAAAAACCTTTGTTCAACTACAGAAAGAGGCGATCCCGTTGCTCTCGCGACGGGGTTGGGTTCGGCTGGTATTTCTGCGTATTGATGGCGAACGTGTTGCCGGGAACTATACATTCCTGTATCGCAATTGCCTTTCGGTCTATTTGCTCGGAATGGGTGATGCAGGAGATGCGAATATGTATTCACCCGGAAAGATACTGCATGTGAAGAGCATTCAGTTCGCAATCAATCAAGGTTGCACTACATATGATTTTTTACGCGGGGTGGAGAAAATCAAGTTTCAGCTTGGAGGAAGGAGCCATCTGAATTGGACGGTCACACTCTACCCGGCGGTCGCTGACTCCGGTAGAACGCAAACGAAACGACGGTTTCATCTACTCACGCAATCCGCTTCACGGAGGCTGGCAAAGGAGAGATTTTCGTTCAGACGGAAGGTTGCGGACCACGGATTTTTTTCGAGAGAAATTCTCACATTTGTCGCTTCGCTACCTAAAATTCTTATTGTGGATGGAATGAAAAAAGTGAAGGACCCCGAAAAACCACTCTACATCGATTAGCCGCCCTGATTCTCTTCCTCGGAAGTACCAGGGTTAAATCCAATCATCATCTGTCCATCTCCTGCCGGCAACTCCTGAACGTCGCGAAGTTTTCGCTCAATCACCCGGGTGCGTGTTGCCGCATCGTCGATCGTGTTCGAAGCTTCCTGCAGTTTCTTTTGCGTCCGCGCAAGAACCTCGCCGAATCTCCCGAACTCGGTCTTCACCGAGCCCAGCAGCGCCCACACTTCACTCGACCTCTTTTCGATAGCGAGCGTTCGGAACCCCATTTGCAGGCTGTTCAGAAGAGCCGCAAGGGTTGTAGGCCCGGCGATAGTCACACGGTACTCTCGCTGCACGAGTTCTGCCAACCCGGGTCTCCGAAGAATTTCGGCGTACAAACTCTCAATCGGGAGAAACATGATTCCGAAATCGGTGGTATGGGGCGGGGCAATGTACTTTTCCCGAATGGCTTTTGCTCCTGCTTTGATCCTCGCCTCCAGTTGCTTCGCCGCTTCTTCCACGAGAACGGGATTGGCATTCTCCTGCGCCTCAACCAGGCGATGGTAATCTTCCTGCGGGAACTTAGCATCAATCGGAAGCCAAATGCATTCGTTCTCGCCTCCATTTTGTCCAGGCATGCGAACCGCATATTCAACGCGCTCGCCAGCCCCCGGGCGGGTGGCAACGTTCTTTGCATACTGATCTGGGCTCAGCATTTGCTCGAGTATGCCGCCAAGCTGAAACTCGCCCCAGGTGCCGCGCGCCTTCACATTGGTCAGAACTTTCTTCAAGTCTCCAACCCCAGTAGCCAGAGATTGCATCTCTCCGAGCCCTTTGTGAACCTCTTCCAGCCTCTCACTGACATTGCGGAAAGATTCACCAAGACGACGTTCCAGAGTGTTGTGCAGTTTTTCATCCACCGTGGCACGCATCTGTTCCAGCTTCTGACTATTCTCTTCGAGCATCAGTTTCAATTTGTTTTCCACCACGGTTCTCAATCCGTCCAATTTCTGTTCATTCGAATCGGTGAGGCGGGAGAGTTGTTGGGCAAATGTATCAAGCTGATTTTTTTGAAGCTGAGCAATATCGGACATGCGCGCCAGTTGTGAATCGGTGTTCCGCGAGACTGCCCCTCCGAGCTCCTCCCGCATCGAACGCAGCATTCGCTCCGACTCCAACCTGCTCTTTCCTATTTCCTCATTGACGAGTCGTTCCGTGCGATCAACGGCCTCCTTCAGTGAATGCAGTTCAAGGTCAGTTCGTCTGGAAGGTTCGCTCGAGGTCTTCCGAAGCAGGAGAAACAGAACTCCTACCGCCAAAATAACGATGAGGATCAGAAGAATGATAATAAGAATGTCCACGAGGCGCTTTTCGTGAATGACGGTGAGAACGAAATGGTAAAGCCGGCCAAGGCAGACCGGCTTTACCTGTGACTAACGATGTCTACGCGGCATCCTATCGCCTGTTTCCCATGACACGCAACAAGAGTAAAAACAGGTTGATGAAATCCAGATACAATCTGAGCGCACCCATGATTGCGCCTTTTTGCTCGATTTCTCCCCCCTGAAGGGAAACACCGCTCATGTTCTTAATTTTCTGGGTATCGTAAGCAGTTAGTCCGACAAAGATGAGGATACCAACATACGTAACGATCCAATAGAGAGTATCACTCCCGAGCCAAATGTTCACTACCGAAGCGATAATAATACCCACGAGACCCATCATGAAGAAACTTCCGAGGGTCGACAAATCCCGCTTTGTAACGTAGCCATACACGCTCATAATACCGAATGTCCCACCGGTGACGAAGAACGTCGAAGCCAACGATTCTGCCGTATAGGCGAGGAACACGACCGACAGTGTGAGCCCCGAGAGAGTTGCGTAGACAAGAAATGCGGTCGTTGCCGCCACAGCGGTCATTTTCTCGATGCGTGCGGAAAGCCATATCACCAAGCCGAGCTCCGCGATGATGAGTCCGAAAAAGACAAAGCGGTTGGAGAACACTAATTCCAGCAGCATCTCCGAACTCACTGTAAGAAGAGCAAATATCCCGGTGATCATAAGGCCTGCGAACATCCAGCTGTACACCTTGATGAGGAACGCGCGCTGCAGTTCTTCGGTCTGCTCTACCGGAAGCGCCTGCGATTGTTGCACGAATTCTGACATATCAAAACTCCTGATTTGTTGTTAGTTCGTTGCGGTAAATATAAAAAGAAACCGACTGCTACGCAAAACCAAGGTTTATCCGAGAAGGTTCCTCAAAAGAAAAACCTCATTCCAATTCCTCCGTTTAGTGTAAAGCGTGTTGCCGGCACAAGATCCAGAATAGGAGCCAGCTCCAGAAATGCATCCAAAGGTGCATCATGAAATTGATAATTCAACCCAACAACTCCTCTGACCCCCACACGCGTGCTTGTCGCAAACCCAATCCTCCCACCCACTCCGAAATACAAAGGGAGTCGTCCTTTCTGCACCTGGACGAGATCATATTTATGGAAGAGATAGTCCGCATGAAGATGAAGATAGCCTTTGTCCCCGAAAGACCATGCGGCCCCTCCATCGATCGCGTTGGTTCCGGAAAGCCAATGCTTGAAGCTAAGGCCCGTTGGTTCTCCGAGAATAAATCCGAGGCCAAAGCCCTTCCCTTGCCCGGCAGCAGCTGATCCAAGAATTGGAATCAGAACGATAAGAAACAGGAATCGACGCATATCCACCCAAAAGATTGTTGATTAATGTTTGTTCCGTACTTGTAAGAAGATACCCAATGTCGGCCACATTGCCAACCTTAACTCAACCCCACAATATGTCGAACCATGGTGTCCACACCCTTTTTGAACTCTTCAGGGTTTGGGATGAGAGAGATAACCAGTGTGCGATCATCATGGAAGTCAAAGTAATATCCTGGATGAACAAGGACTCCGCTCTCCGCCAGGAGCGACTCAACCCATTCGTCTTCCGATCTGGTGTTTGGTATTTTCACGCATGCGTACCATCCCCCTTCAGGCCTACGCAGTGTCAATGGCGTTCCCGCAAAAGTTGTTTGAAGATCCTTGAGGTTTGTCTGAATTCTGTCGAGAATTTGCTTACGCACTCCTCGCCCGGCCAGCATCAGTTCCGAAAGTCCATGCTGTACAACTGCATTGACCGAGAGGAGTGAATCCGCAACAATTTCCATCCTTTCCATCGCTTCTTTTCGTTGTCCATCGGGACCGGAGACAACAATCCACCCCAGTTTCAGCTGAGGAAGGCCGATCGATTTTGAAATCCCGTTGAGAGTAAAAATGAGAACTTCGTGTTCCGAAGCAGTGGACGTCACGCGGGTTACGTCCTCGCAAAGTGGATAATCGCGGAACACCTCATCCACGATGAGGGCAACGTCGTACTTGATTGCCATTTGCTTGATTAGGGTAAACTGATCATGCTTCAAAAACATCCCGGTCGGGTTATGGGGATGGACAAAGACCATTGTCTTTACCCCTTCGCGGCAGGCCGCCTCAAGGGATTCCAGATCGATCGACCAATGGCCGTCATCGCGTAATGAGTAAGGAATTGTCTTGACTCCGCTCAGTTGCCCAAGGTATTCAAAGAGCGGATAGGTTGGCGCCGGAACGGCGATTGCATCTCCCTGGTCACACAGCGTGGCAAACGATAGACAATATGCCTCACTAGTACTCGCTGTCAGTAGGATTGCATCATCATCGACCTGAATGCCGCACTCCCGATAGTATTGCGCAACTGCCATCCGCGCTGTCGGAATGCCTCGTGGATCCGGATCATACTGAAGGACCGCCCGCTGCCGCATCGCTGCGAGAATCATTTCATCGGGATAGGGAATGCCGCAGCGCGTGGGGTTGGAGAGGGTGAGGTCAGTAATTGTGCTTCCATTTTCTCGGACAGCTCCGAGCAACGCTGACAGGCGATTGGGAGAGCGTTGCCAGTTCGTTCGATGAGAGAATTTGGTCATGTGGAGGGAATGTATCCAAATCGCCCCGGAGTATCAATTCGCGGTTTGGCCTCGGCCTTTTG
Source organism: Ignavibacteria bacterium (assembly GCA_003251275.1). GTDB lineage: Bacteria > Bacteroidota > Ignavibacteria > UBA10030 > UBA6906 > SZUA-287. Next base: position 6,395 of record QKGJ01000147.1, on the reverse strand, counting down.
CAATCTCCCCGGAAAGTGGTATTTTCTATAAACAGTGTCCAGTTGTTGTTCACTCCGAGCAAAAGACGAAATGAACAAGCAAGAGATCGACAGGATCATAGATGAAATCCTGGCAGAGAAACTCTCCGCCAAGCAGATTGGTCATGAGTGCTGCAAGGATGGTATTTGTTCCGACAACCTGTGTGTAATTCATAACCGCGAGGGAGTGCAGACCATTGTCCGGAACGGTGCTGCGCGCGTTACTGCCGGAGTAGGCGTGGATGCGGCGGGGGGCATTGAGCCCGACTTGGCGCGAATGATCGACCACACTCTGTTGAAGCCCGACGCACAAGCAAGAGAAGTCGAAACTCTCTGCGCGGAGGCTCGCAAGTTCAACTTCGCCAGCGTCTGTATCAATCCCGGGTATGTCCCGCTCGCGGCGAAACTCTTGCGGGAGACGGGCGTTAAAGTATGTACCGTAATCGGCTTTCCACTCGGGGCCACCTCCACAGCCGCGAAAGCGTTCGAGGCAGAGCAGGCAATCCGCGATGGCGCAACGGAATTGGATATGGTAATGAATGTAGGCATGCTGAAATCCGGAGAATATGATTACGTGGAGAACGACATCTTTGCGGTGGTGAGCACCGCCCGACGCTATCGCATGCTTACAAAAGTCATTCTGGAAACCGCCCTCCTTACCGATGAAGAAAAAATCAAGGCCTGCATCCTGGCAAAACGCGCCGGGGCCGACTTCGTAAAAACCTCCACCGGGTTCAGCAAAGGAGGAGCCACGGCGGGAGACATCGCCCTGATGCGGCGGATTGTGGGAAGCGCGATGGGCGTAAAGGCCTCAGGAGGAGTTCGAACACGAGAGGATGCGCTCGCCATGGTGGCGAGCGGCGCCGACCGCATCGGTGCAAGCGCAAGCGTCAAAATTGTTGCAACAACGCCGGAGGGCCAACCGGCTGAAGCAGCGAAAGGATATTAGTGATCCGCCACGCGCTCCTCGACCTCGTTCTCACCGCTGCAACAATCGGGTTCATCGCTTGCAGTTCAGAACCAGTTACCGACTACACGCAAAGCACTATCTCTCGCGACACGGTTGCGACTCCGTCCAAGAGCGCCTTGGAATTTGAAACCTCCATCGATACGATTCGGTCCACTTCTGCGAAATCAAGAAATGCAGTGGATGCCCGATCACCATCCGCAACGATTCGCTTTATGGTTCAAATTGGCGCGTTCAAGGACCCGAAGAACGCCACGACTGTGCAGTTAACTGCCCGCGATCGTTATCATCTCCCCGTGTTCAATGATTTTCATCCGGTGTACAGCCTCTACCAGGTGCGAATCGGTTTTTTTGAAACATACGATGACGCGGAAAAGTTTAAGCAAAAGATGTATCGCGAATTCCCAGTGGACTACAAAGATTCCTGGGTCGTTCAACTAAAGAGGTAAAATGCGACTTGACTTTTTCATACTACTCATGGTGCTTGTGATGGTGGGATGTTCCGGCGGAAGCGCCACGCGCAATGAATCATCAGCCGGCACCACCGACGACAGCGATGAGCTTGCTGCATATGAAACGGAGTTCAGACCCTCAGACTACGATGCCGACCTGGACGAATATTTCAACAAGAAATCGGCCGTGGACTCAGTGACAGAGACTCCATCTGACTCGCAGGCTGTCGAACAGGAAGTCGAGCCGGAAGCAATCCAGGGCTATCGAGTTCAACTCTTTTCTTCGACAGATTTTGAGGAGGCAAATGCAAAGAAGGCGGAGGCGCAGTCCTTGTTCCCCGAAGAGAAGTTCTATGTGGTGTATGATGCGCCTGTATACAAGATCAGAGGCGGGAATTTTCGCACGCGGTTCGAAGCGGACAAATTGAGCAAGCGGCTTGGGGAGCGTGGATACCGCAACGCGTGGATTGTCCCAGATAAGATCGAAAAACTTCCCCCGACCGGCACCGGAGGACAAAAATAAACCTCCTACTTAAGGTCTATTTTGATGTCTTCCACTCCCCACCGCGCCCTCACCCGAACGGTATCCGGATAAACAGCAAATGCATCCGATGGTGCAAATGGAAAAACATGGCCGTGGTTATACGTTCCATTACCTCGTGAGTCCTTGAATGCTGAGAGCGAATATCGCCCTTCCGGTAATTGCTCGAACTTGAACCTTCCATCCTGACCTGCAAATACCTGACGCAGTCCGCCGTTGAGATTTCGCGCCTGCACGTATATGCGTTTTCCACTCGAATCCTTCGTTTCCGCTGATACCCTGCCATCCAATGACCCGGTTTCATTCAGATCGAACGTCAGAAACGAACGACTCATAATCGAATCCTTCGCAAGGTTCCCGGCAAGGTCAAGCACCGAGTCCATCATCACCACTACAGCGTACCATCGCTTGCTGGTGAGCGGCTTTTGCGGCGTCCAAAGAAACGTCGCTGGTGAGTTCCAGTGGATCGATCCGCGCACCGTGGAGCCGGATTCATCCTTGACAGTGAATGCCTTTTCAACAGCAGGCACATCCACCGCTTCAGAGAAGAGAAACACAATCGGTCCAACCACAGGATATCCCCTGACGCTGTCCTTCTCCAAGCCAGCAATGGAGAGCCTAGGCGACACAGTATCGGGAGCGTCCACCCCTTCAAAGAACACGGCGGAAGATGATGAATCGATGACGTTCCCAACCGTGTCGCGAATGCCGGTGGCAATCAGCCGGTAGATCTCTCCAGCTTTCAATTCCTGTTTCGTTTGTATCTGAACAACCGAAGGCGCTTGTGTTACACGGTATGCTAATCGAATATCGATCCTGTTTGTGCCGAGAGTGTCACTGATTTCAAGCGAGGGGGAACTGATCGTCAGGCTGTCAACCGGTTCGCTGAAGCGAACCTGAATGCTGTTGCGATCAAATGCCTGGACACGGGAAACAAACGGTCTTCCAGTATCTTCTACCGCAAGACGGAACTGCACACCCGGCGCGTGAATCTCCTCTTGGGAAAGAACCACATCGGAAACCCAGACGCCATACTGGTCGATCTGTTTATCGTACAGCAGGTTCTTAAACTGATCGCGAACGGCAAAGAGTCGGTACGAGTCGATCCGAACGTTGGAAAGGGTGAAGAGACCATCCTTCCCGGTCTGCACTATGTAATCTGGGGAAACAACGCCCGGGTCGAGCGTATCCGGATTGCGCGAGTTCAAGGAGTAGGCAAAGATCATTACTCCTTCTGGTTTCTCGTCGAACACTTTTCCGCTTACCGACCCGCGATCGATGGAATCCCCGGTCGAAAAAGCAAGGGTAAACCCTGCGGCCATACGATTGCTGGCGCGTAGATCCTTCACGTCAGTTCCAACATTCACCACGTATGTTGTATTCTTCTTGAGCTCTTCGCCGAACTCAACCGTCAACGTGGTTCCGCTCCAGTCGTATTCAACCTTGCTGATATAGGGAGAAATAAAAATCGACTCCTCGGCACTCCTCCGGTCGACATACTCACTGAATTCCAATTCTACTCTGTCCGTTTCAACGCGAACAGAATTCGTATCGGGAAAAGTGGATACGACGGATGGAGGTATTGTATCGGGCGGGCCACCGCCAGGTGGTGCCTGACCGGCACAATCAAGAAACGCTGTGCCAGCAGCCAGCCAGGGCAAGAGAAAACAATACTTTTTCATGGAACCAATTTCGCGCATGAGGCGTTTCATTATACGTGGGGCTCATCCGGATGAGCGATGGTGCTATATGGTGGATAGATGGTGGGAACAAAGTGCTGAATGACCGGATCGAGTCCCACCCATTTTTTTATTTCTGCTGTGAACCCCCGCTTGGAAGCTGTGTTAACGCTTCCGATTGCCTCCTCCTTCGATCTCGCCTGAATTTCCGCACATTCCGCAGATGCTCACTGTAACTTTTACTGAACCAGTGACCTCCCTGGCCATTCGCGACAAAAAAGAGAAAGCTGTTCTGCTCCGGGTAAAGCACCGCAAGTATCGAGGCTTTCCCGGGGCTGTTTACCGGACCTGGCGGCAAACCATAGTTTCGATAGGTATTGTATGGACTTTGGATCCTGAGATCGTCGTACAGCAAACGGCGCGGACCATCGTCGATGATGTACTGAATTGTCGGATCTGCTTCAAGCCGCATGCGTTTTGCGAGGCGATTGTGGTAAACACCTGCAATGCGTGGTCGCTCTTCATTGAGAATGGCCTCTCCTTCCACGATAGCGGCAAGGGAAAGCACCTGGTTTGTGGTCCATCCTAACTCGGCCTCTCTCTGCTTCAATGAATCATCGTAAAAGTTCTGGAACTGATCGACCAGCTCGCGAACAACTGCCTTCTCATCGGATTGCCAATTGAACGAATATGTATCCGGCAACAGGTAGCCATCGAGTGATGGAGCGTCGATACCCAGAGATGCGATGAAGGCGGAATCATGAACAAGGGAGACATAGCGAGCGGAGTCGATGCCGATTTTTCGTTCAAGAATACGCGCCTGTTGCTTGGCGCGAAGTCCCTCAGGAATGGAAACAAGTACCGGCTCATTATCCTTTCCATCCCGGATGCTGAGAAATATATCATAATTGGAAATGCCGCTCTGCCACCTGTAGCGGCCAACCTGCAGGTGCTGTGTGCCACCGACTATCTTCGCGACAAGAACAAACATCTGTCGGTCACGAATAATCCCCCGTTGTTCCAGGGAGTCCACAATTGTTGGGAATGTCTGCCCCCTCCACACGAGGAAAACCTTTTCGGGTTCGTTGGCGAAAGTATTCGCGCCAAGAAAAATATTGTACCCGACCAATCCAACAACGAGAAGAACGACCAGCAGAATTACTGGAATAAACCAGAACCTCTTCAGCGCTTTCAATATCCTCTTCATCCCCCTATTTCGTTCCTGTCTTCATGAGTTCAAGGTACCGATTTCGATATTCTGACGCTTTGCTGCTGTCATGTTTGGATTCCTCGTAGATATCGGCAAGCGCGCTGAAGCCGGGGGCATAATTTGGGTTTGCCTCCACAATTCTTTCCAGAAGCGTAATCGCAGAGTCTGGAAATCCTTCCATGCGTCTCGCCTGGGCGTCGCCAAACATCGCATCCAAATATCCGGGACGAAGGCTCATCGCCGCCTGAAATCGATCGCCGGCCTCCTTCGGCTTCCCAATCCCAAGCAATGCCCTTCCCATCCAGTAATGTGCACGTGAGGAATACGGCGCCGCCTGGATCGCCTTCTCAATCAACGGTCCGCCTTGCTGTATCGCGCCAGTACTGATATAGTGCGCTGCCGCCGCGGTCAATTGGCTCACATCATAAGGAATGAATTGGACTCCATCAACACCAAATTCAAACACTTCCATAATTTCAGGCGTTCGCTCATCGGTTTGAAACAATGGATTCTTGTTCGCAATCTCAAACCAGTTCCTGAGAACGGCAATGTGTGTCACCTTGTTCCGGATGAGAAACTTGCTAAGTAAATCGTAACTGCCGATGTATTGAGTCATCTCCGGCGATACCAATCCTACCATGTCTACGATACGCTTTCCTGAGTAGTAGGCAATTGCGCCAACATCGTGAGTTGCGACGATGCTGTTTTCCGGAAGGTGATCGTGAATCCAATTGCCGGTGGTTACCTGTCGGTCGTTGATGTACTTGCAATATTCTGCATAGACATCGCTTCCTTTCCAGGCACCGATGGCAAATTGACCTACTATTGCCAGCAGAATAATAGAAAAGGAAATCTCCAGATAACGCACCTTCACTGACTGAATACGACTTTTTATTATTTCCCGAAGGAAACCAAAGCCGGAAATTCCCAGGAGAAAAAAGAATGGCAGAATCGGCATCAGGTATCTCCCCTCCTGATAGAGCCGGGGAAGACTTTGCCAATACGCAAGAAACATTCCTCCACAGAACAGCAGAGAAACCAACTGTGGAGATTGCTTCCGTCGAACAATTTGTTGAAGGACGAGAAGAATCCCGACTACTGCGAGGATTGCCAGAATAATCAGGTGTCCATCCGTCAGATAGTGAAGTACTTCCTCCGGAAAAGATGTACCACTTCCGGCGTAGTACTTCAGTTTCGCGGCGTATGTATTGGGCAGCGGTGAGCCTGAAAGAACCATATTGAAACCGGCGTACGTTGCACCGAACAACGCGATGATAATTGCCGGACGTTTCGACCACGACCGGTCATTTTCCCGAAGACTCGTTTCGCTCCTCTTTCCCTTTTTCTTAGACCTACTTTTCGTTTTCTCAACGAAGCGTGAGTGGTAAAGAAAGTCCACTATGATTGCCAATAAAAGAGTCGCTCCATCCGGTCTGGTCCAGAGCAAAAGGCCTCCGGCAATGCCAAGAAGCAAACCCTTCTTCTTCTTGTATGCATAAAGACAAAGAAGCAGAATGAAAATGAACAT
>QKGJ01000300.1 GCA_003251275.1 Ignavibacteria bacterium | reverse complement strand
GAAGGTGAGGCTGCACACCGAAGGATACTAATTTTGCGAATTGGACGGAGCCGCTGCAGAGCGGGTTGAGAGACCCGGGTTTTCTATTTTAGAGCGAAATCGACGAGATCGGTTGCTGGAAGGACAATGGTATAGAGGAGCCACATCACCCCACCGACACTTAGAGGGATGCTAAGATTGTCGTCAATTCCGGTCCCCGACGCTTCCACAACTGTCCCGACGATCGCGGCAATCCCTCCAATGGCATATTCCATGGGAAGGTATGAAGCTTTTGGGGTGAGGATCACCACAACGATAGCGCTGAAGAAAAACGCCGCACTTCCTTCAAAGCTCTTCTTCAAAAATGGCCGTTTCCCGATTTTTCGACCGATGAGAGCTGCGAGTGTATCGGAAATGATGAGAATAGAGAATGCGGTGATGACGATTAGTTTTGGGAAGAGAAAGATGCACAAACATGCTGAGAGAAGTACATATGTTGCGCCGTTCAGCCGTCTCCGGTTCTCATCGCGTTCATGTGCTCTCAGAAGCCACCCGAATAGTCTGGAAAAGAGTCTGTTGATGTCTGGAAGCAGCAGCCGGGCAATATCGAAAAAGAGTGCGAAAACCGTCAACGGCACCAGGATGCTGAGTGCCGTTGACTTTGTCATGAAGTAGTATGCGATTGGAATCGATAGCGAGCAGAGATGAATCGCTTTCCGGAACAGTTCTCCAGTGTAATGCTGGTCAACGTTCGGAAGCGGGCTCATGCATCTTTCGCATCAGACGAAGCTGAAGTCGCCGTGGACTCCCCATCATTTGTTGGTGCTTTACCGTTCCCTCTTTTTTCGGGAGGTGGAAGCTCCTCTCCTTTAATAATGAGATCAATTTCAGAAGCATCGAGGATCTCCCGGTCCAGCAGGGCGGCAGCGAGCTTGTGCATTGTCTCCATGTTTTCGCGCAGGATGTTTTCTGCACGCTCCATGCATGAGGTAATCACCGTCTTTATTTCTTCATCGATAACGATGGCGGTTTGCTCGCTGTAATTCTTGTGGCGTTGTATCTGTCGACCGAGAAAAATCTCCTCTTCTTTTTGGCCATACGTGAGCGGGCCAAGCCGTTCACTCATTCCCCACTCACAGACCATCTTTCGCGCAATATCGGTGGAGCGTTCCAGGTCGTTTCCGGCACCGGTCGTGAGTTCACCGAAGACGATCAGTTCGGCCGCCCGTCCGCCGAGCGCATAGGTGATCATTGCTTCAAGGTATTTCTTGGAGTATGTATGCTTTTCGTCAATCGGAAGATAGGTGGTCAACCCAAGCGCCCTCCCGCGAGGAATGATGGTTACCTTATGCACGGGATCAGCTTCCGGAATCATCCGGGCGACAAGGACGTGACCGATTTCATGATATGACGTGACCTTCTTTTCTTTCTCCGAGATGATCAAGCTCTTCCGTTCCATCCCCATCATCACCTTGTCTTTCGCCTCTTCGAAATGCAGCATGGTAACAGACTTTGCATTCTGCCGTGCAGCCAAAAGTGCTGCTTCATTGACCAGATTTGCCAGATCCGCGCCCGCGAGGCCCGGCGTCCCCTTTGCGAGAACCTCCAGTTTCACATCCTCGCCCAGTGGAATCTTCTTCGTATGGACCTTTAGAATTCCCTCCCGTCCTTTTACATCGGGGCGATCCACAACAACCTGACGGTCGAACCGTCCTGGACGCATGAGAGCCGGGTCGAGGACATCGGGACGATTAGTCGCCGCGATGATGATGACGCCGCTGTTCTGCTCGAATCCATCCATTTCGACAAGTAACTGATTCAAGGTTTGCTCGCGCTCATCATGTCCGCCGCCAAGACCTGCGCCGCGATGGCGTCCAACAGCATCGATCTCGTCAATAAAAATGATACACGGTGCGCTCTTCTTTCCCTGGTCGAAAAGATCGCGAACCCGGCTCGCTCCAACTCCAACGAACATTTCTACAAAGTCGGCGCCTGATATTGAAAAGAAAGGAACACCCGCTTCACCGGCAACAGCTCGCGCGAGCAGGGTTTTTCCCGTTCCGGGCGGTCCAAGTAAAAGAACTCCTCGTGGAATCTTTCCGCCAAGCTTCTGAAATTTTGTCGGCTCCCTCAGGAATTCGATGATTTCCGAAAGCTCTATTTTTGCCTCGTCCGCGCCGGCTACATCCAAAAAGGTTACCTTGGGTGCACCCTCATTGAGCACCTTTGCGCGGCTCTTGCCAAAAGAAAATATCCCTTTTGGACCCGCGCCCTGCATACGCCGCATAATGATCACCCAAACCACGAGCAGCAGAACCCACGGGAGTGCACCCACCAGGGCAGTAATCCAGGCGTTGTCCTCCTTCACGACGGTGAATTTGATGCCGCGCTCAGTCCATTCCTTGACAACATCGTTATCAAGGACAGGGAGCGTGAGGGAGAATTTTTGGAATGAAAAATCACGACCATCCCGCTTCACTCGCTGAGGTTCTTTCAACGTGCCGTGAAAATCGAAATTGGTCAATTCTGATTTCTTAATCGTTGCTTCGGCAATGAGATTGCTCTTGAGGTATTGTTCGTATTCAGTGTAGGTGACCTGCGCTTCATTTCCCTCAGAACCCTTGAACAGTGTCATCACCAGGAACACCAGCAGGATGATTGCCGACCAACTCAGAACGACTTTAAGCACTTTGTTCCAGTTGAAATCGTCATCCGGCCGCTGGCTTGGTCTCTTGGATGGGCGGGGGAAGATTCTCTTCTTTTCGCCGTCATCATTTGACCGATGGCCATTCTCCGTTTTTTTGTTGTCGCTCATCTGCGTGTGCAGCTCCTCTCTTACGTCTTTAGTCTGTAAATCGCTTTTAGATTACGCATACGTTGTGCGTAATCCAAACCATATCCGATAACGAAATCTCTTGGGATGATAAAACCAACATAATCAATGTGTAAGGGCGACTTCACCGCCTCTTTCTTGTACAATAATGTAACAATACGAAAAGAGGCGGGGTTCTGCTTCATGATGATTTCCATGATATATTCCATGGAAAGTCCCGAATCGACGACATCTTCAACGATAATAATATCACGACCCTCCACCTGGCAGTTCAATTCCTTCAACATTTTCACATTTCCCGAACTGATCTTCGCATCGCCGTAGCTGCTCAGTTTCAGGAAATCGATCTCACACTCGATGGTGACTTCGCGAATGAGATCGGCGAAGAAAATGAACGATCCGTTGAGAATGCCGATAAAGACAGGGACCTTTCCTTTATAGTCTTTGCTGATCCGCTGAGCCAGTTCCTTGATCTTCGTCTTGATGCGTCGCTCCGTGATCATCGGGACGAAGCGATCGCCATTAACGCGAAGGGTTTTTGCCATTCGTTACGGTCTCTCGAGTGTATTCGAGGCGGACCACCTGTTTTGTCCGCCGGGTAATTTTGAACCGGTCATCGATTCGTTGGCCGCAGAGCCAGACCACATTTCCTTCAGTCGTTTCCAGAATCGGGTAGTGGTGCTTCTCGAAGAGCGGCACCTTTTCGTTAATGAGAAAGTCGCTCACTTTCTTCTTTTCTTTCATCCCAAGCGGAACAAATGCATCGCCCTCGCTCCAGGATCGGAGAATAAGTTGCTTGTCCTTTAAGCAATCAGCGTCCACAAACTCCTCTGCCGCGGTGGTGGAGAATGACTCAACGGTGCCGGGTTCAGCCGCACTGGAGAACTTCCATCCACGCACATGATACTCCCTGTTCAATTCAACAGGGAGGGTAAAGGGAGTTGTATTTTCCTCCTCCTTGAATACCAGATGATCTCGATCCCGCATCGCTTCCAACCCCCTTGGCAATTCAATCCGCGATCCAGTTTGTTGCCCTATGAGCTGGAGAAGTGCATCAACGTGTTCAAAATCGAATCCTTCCTGTCTCAACATCGATCCTACCCGGTGCAAGATCACTCTACGGAGCGCATTGTGGTGCTCGCGCAGGGCGGAAACGGAAACGACGATCACGCCTTCTCCCCGTTCGACAATAACCTTGGCAAGCTCCAACTGGGCTTTCATTTCAATATATGATGCCAGTTCCCGGAATAACTCGCCGCTCCGTACCAGAGTTTGCGTAACTCCAGGATTGATTGCTTCCTTGATACGAGGAAGGATCTGTCTCCGGATAAAATTCCGCGTGTAATGTTCTTCGAGATTTGAGGAGTCTGTCCTAAACTCGATTGCCTCAGTATGTGCGTACGCTTCGATATCGTTCCGTTCTGCAAAAAGCAACGGCCGGATTACATGAGAGCCGACACGTTCAGGGTGAATGCCGGTAAGCCCCGCCAGGCCTGTTCCTCGCAACAGGTTGAAGAGAATAGTCTCTGCGCTATCATCGGCGTGATGCGCCGTTGCAATCCGATCAAATCCAATTTCTTGCCTGACGCTTTCAAAAAACTGATACCGGCCTTTCCGTGCTGTTTCCTGGATACTTGTACGCTCTTCTTTTGCAATGGTTTCCGTCGCCAGTCGTTTCCGGTGAAAGCGAAGTTCGTACGACTCTGCCCTGGCTCGAACAAACTCTTCGTCTGCCTCGGAATCCTCACCGCGCAATGTATGGTTGACATGAGCGACCTCGATCGCAACACCCGGTGTGTGTCTGGCGAGCACATTGAGAAGCACCATCGAGTCCAGGCCGCCGGAGACGCCGAGGAGAACCTTGTCTCCCGCTTGCAAAAGATTGTGCTTCCTGTTGTATTCGCGAAATCGTGACAGGAAGCTTTTTGTCGAATGCATATTGACTTGCCAAGAAAAA
>QKGJ01000139.1 GCA_003251275.1 Ignavibacteria bacterium | reverse complement strand
GTTAAGTAAAGTAAGGTAGATAGAGTGCATCACAGACGAAAGTTGGTTCTATAGCGTTACCTTGTTTATTCTCTTGACTCAGAGTTATCGCTTCCGTTTATAATGGCAAATACCGATTTCCTCGTCAGTCATCACCACAAAATCCGATCTGCCTTCAGACCACGCACCTGCATCCACAAAAACAGTTCCTTGACCGTTCGATCTGACGTCTGCCGCAAGGTGTGGATAGTGTGTGTGTCCGATAATCGTAATTCGAACATCGTTTTTATCCGGATCTTTTTCCATTCTCTTGACGTAGTAGTTCTTTTGGGCTTCGGGATAATTATCCCCGGAAGGATACTCACTCCTCTCGACTGAACCGTCAGTCACTCCAACCGCAAAATGCTCGTCTTTGCCAATTAAATTCGCAGATACGGCCAGTTTCAGAAAGAATGATTCAATATCTCTCAGCAGTTTGAAACCGAGCTGCGCCGGCTCCCAAAAAGGATGCGCAGGGTTTTCAGACCATGGCGAGGGCGCGAACCCATGTTCAAGATATACTTTCCCTTCAACAGCACCGAACCGGAATGAAGGAAAATGCCTCAATTCAAAATCATGATTGCCGTACAATACATGTGTCCGAAGATGATCCATCATGTTAATAATCTGGTCATAGTCCGGATGAGACATTCGTATTTCAGCGGCGTTTGCGTTCATCGTCGGGTGTGTAATACTTGGGAAACGCATCTCATATACATCGCCAAGCTGGTACACGCGCAACGCTTTATTCCTGAGTGTAAATTCCTGCTTTAGCGTGGCGAGGTAATCGAGGAGGTGAAGCATCGCCTCGGCGCCAAACTTAAAGTTATCCTGAGGGGAATTTCGGACATACATGTGCATATCCGGAATGACAACGAGCATGTCGCAACTACTCAACATCGGTCGCCATTCTTTGGGGATCTCAAAAGGTTTTCCGGCATTCGAAATGATCTCGATGCGTTTGTTCGTCTTTTTTCCTCTACGCATGAAATGATCTTTGATTCTCATGGCAGTTTCCTCCATTCGAATGACGTGACAGGTGAACCGTTCAGCTCGATCCATTCGATGGGGTAGTATTCAAAGCTGAGAGGTCTCAGGGAGAATGTCTTGTTGTCGGAGAGAATATTGAGCAAGTACCAGTAGGTCGTGTTGGATCCACGGCCGGGGTTCTCGACAAAGTGGATCTCAGCGTACAAACTATCTTCATCCGAAAGCCTGCTGAGTTTGTCTTTCACCGTCAACATATCGGAAGAACGAATACATTGTATCACCGATGAAAACGTTCTGCCATGCGAGAATACAATAAGCGTGTCATTGGTAGAGATGTTCATCCGATAGAAATTGGGGAACTGATACCACAAGGAAAGCGTGCCGTGGTCCGTCTCATACTCATCCACATATACACGGATATTGGGATCCAGAAGCTGTCGGCGCCATCCTTCAAACTCCTGCAATTCCTGACGGCTGCCCACACTGGGAACGGGTGTTTTTCTTCGGCCGTCCCATTGTGAGAATATGTTCGCCGCCACAAAATACGGCATTCCACTCACAATCTTTCCGGCTTGCAAGCTATCCCGCAATGGAGGCGAAGCAACAGTCTTTTCAAATCTGGAAACATCGGGACGTGTAACATGATATGATTCCGAACATCCGGAAACACAAATGCCAACTGTCAGAAAACAGAGAACTTTGTATCGACACTTCAGTTTTGGTAACAATGGATAGCAGTTCGGTTCCATAACTTCGTCCTCCATGATTCACAGCTATTAACATTCGTGTCTCTTTCGGTGCAACCAATAACGCTAGCTGCTTGTCTTAGGAAGGCAAATCATTTCTCGCCACGGCGCTTTTCCGCGGCAGACCTGATCTTTGCCACTTGCTCAACTTTTGTCAGCAGCTCTTCTTTTGACAATCCAACGGTTTCGGTGCCAAACACCGATGCCATTCGATAAAAAGATTCGAGATTCATCAGGACGCTGGAATTTCCTGGGGCGAGAGAGAGAGCGTTCATCAAATGCGAGTTCCAGGAACGCCAAAGACTACCTTTCCAGCCAGTCTTGTACTCTTTAAAGACTTGTCCGCAAACACTCAGGTTAACCGCATCTGCATTACGTGGAACCATATCGGCCGCGTTATCAAGTAGTTGCGCACCTTCAACCGGCGACTTGTTCCCAGATCTTGGTGGACTGTTTATTCTTCATAAAGGTCACTCTTTTTTTGTAGGCCATTGCTATCTACTTTGTCTTCTTCGCCGCCTCTTCAACTATCAATTCCAAATCTTGCCAGTCAAGCTTACCAACGCCGGCCATATGCCCCAAAAGATAAGTACAAGAATGGCTGCGATGATTGCAGACCACACAGTATATCCCAACAAGGCAAGGAGCGTCAGCGTTATCGGCTTCAGATTCTGATCAGCAGGAACAGGCAGAAACTCCTTGCCATAGAGGCGACTCAGGATATACTTCAACGTGTACCGATCGGTCCAGTAGCTCACGTGCGCAAGGCCCGGTATCTTGAACATTCCAATGTGGAAGTTCAGGGGCGGATTCTTTCCGCAGATAAGAGGGTTCTGCAATGCACCTGAGACGGGATCGAACACATGATAGAAATTGATCCAAAAGTCACGCAGTCGGGTCTTCTGGCCTGTTCCCACATAGGAAGCCTTCACCAAATCCACACGGTCTTCTTGCGGCCAGGGCCTCAACGCATTGTCACCACCCTGAAAGAGAAACGCGATTTTGTCAAGAGGACTTCCGATGGTGATGAATCTTCGAAGCGAGTCTCTGAATTTCTGCACAGCCTTCCTCTGCTCGTCAGTACTCGTGTCGGATTTCTCGATGTCATTTGCCCTGTGAAAGAGATCGGAGAGCACATTGTAGCTTACAACACTTCCCAAGCTGTGAGCTACCCAAATGATCCGATCAAAGACCACCGGTTTTCCGTTAGACTTGATTCTGTCCTTTATTTTCAACCGCTTGAAATCCCAGTCGAGACCTATCATCCGGAGGAATGCCGACCCGACGCGTTTGTCGATCCGCTGGACGATCGCTCTTTCTATTACTCCACGTGGAGAAACGTACAAGCGAACATCTCCCAGCACCGAGCCAATAATATTGCGCTTTGTAAGCCACAGTGAAGTTAGCATACAGAAAGAAACGATCTGTAACGGAATGTAGAGGAGCCATGCGACAAGATGAATGCGCCAGATGACGGATGGATTGACGAGCTTCAGTTGTTGCGAAAAGAACCATCGAAGTGTTCTTGTGGGTGAGATAGACCTCTTCTTCCACATCCGAACGAAAAAATCGATCTTGGAATCCTCAAGATGTTTCACCTCTTCAGGAAACGTTTTTTCCAGATTGTCAAAGTTCGCCCAGAAGCCTTCCTGGATAAACGGCGCCGGGATGGACAGCGGATGGATTGGTGCGTCGGGATTCTCGTCATCTATCTCTTCCAACACATCTTCAAAGCCGGATCGTAACAATGCCGCCGTCTCCGCCCATGCTTGTTGCCCCATGCCGTGGACGACAAAGATTGCATTGTTTCGCGCAGGGTTGTCAACAGTCTTTTCGTTCACTTGGATGGTTTTCGGGACCATCCCAAGATGCCATTGGTAGACATTCTCATATGCTGGAGGACGTTTATAGACGCTTTGGGGTATCATGATTGTACCCTTTCAATTGTCTTGTGAATCGCATGCCAGCAATGGAGTTCCTAATCACAACGATGATTCTGGGATGGCAATGCGGCATGGAAGTCAATCATGTGATCCTTGGACTAGTCGTCAGTCGCGGATTTGAGTTCGCTGAGAAAGATCAGATTGAGGCATGCTTGACATTACGGAGGGTCACAGCTGAGGCACGCCCAGGTGATCAAGGTTTGTACGATGAATTTAACAAATTCGCGAACAACATTGCAATACCGCGAACGCGGTATTTATTCCAATTGCAATGAGATCTTCAACAGGGAGCCGATTTCTCTCATCGACAAGCTCACGAACCTATTCACCTGTGTCTTGGGGACATCTACCTAGAAGTGCTGATTTTCAACAAAACGGACGCTCGATGAGGGCACCCCAATCACCACCCCCACACCCCCGGAAAAACCACCGTTCCCATAAGGAAGAATGCGCCGATGAGAGAAAGAATGACGAAGGCAGGAATCATAAACCGGAGCCATGTGGTGTACGGAACGCGGGCAAGGCTGAGGTATGCCATGAGCAAACCGGAAGTGGGGATGATCGAGTTGGAAAATCCATCGCCGCAGGTGAATGCAAAGACTGCCGTCTGACGGGAGAGGCCGAGCACGTCGGCGAGGGGAGCCATGAGGGGCATGGTGACTGCCGCTTGTCCCGAGCCGGAGGGGATCAGGAAATTCAGCATGGTCTGGAACGCAAACATCCCTTCTGCTGCAACGACCGTGTGGAAATTCCGAAGAACCGTCTCGGCAGAGAAGATGATCGTATCCATCACCTTGCCGTCATCAAGGACAACTTCGATACCGCGGGCAAAGCCAATCACCAGCGCAGCAACCACCATCTCCTCCATTCCCTTCACAAATGCTTTAGCGGTTTCATTCCATTTAAGTCCGGACACAAGCTTCGCAACGATTCCCATCAGAAGAAAGCCACCCGCCATATCCGGGAGCCACCAGTCCATGGATTGGACAGCGTACAGTATAAAACCGAAGATCAGCGCCGAGGAGACAATAATAAGCACATGACCGCGGGAGAGTTCTTCCTTCTCATGTTTT
>QKGJ01000338.1 GCA_003251275.1 Ignavibacteria bacterium | reverse complement strand
ATGAACTTTGTTGGCACGCCGTATTCACGTGCCTTCCATGTAAGATAGAAAGGGTCGATAGGAATACAATGGCCACCGAGACCCGGACCGGGATAGAACGGCATATAGCCAAACGGCTTTGTCTTCGCGGCCTCGATAACTTCCCATATATCGATACCCATCTTCGAAAAAGTCATTTTCAGTTCGTTCACGAGGGCAATGTTCACTGCGCGGAAGATGTTTTCCATAAGCTTCGTTGCTTCCGCAGCCCGCGTCGACGAAACAGGAACCGTCCGCACCACGATCTGCTGGTACATTTTCTCAGCGACAGCCAGAGCCTCAGGCGACGTTCCGCCGACAACCTTAGGAATGGTCTCCGTGGTAAAATCTTTCCGGCTTGGATCTTCCCTTTCCGGGGAATAGGCAACCAGCAAATCCTTGCCAACCGTCAACCCACTCTTCTCCAGGATTGGAACCATCACCTCTTCGGTTGTTCCCGGATACGTCGTCGACTCGAGAACAATTAACTGACCCTGGCGAAGATACGGGACAATTGCCTCACACGTGGAGACAATGTACGTGAGATCCGGTTCCCGGTTTTTGCTAAGGGGCGTCGGTACTGCGATAATAACGCCGTCGCATTCTTGAATTCGCGCAAAGTCTGTTGTGGCGCTGAGGTTTCCCTGGTCAACACATTTCTTGATACTCTCCGACGGGATGTGGCGAATATACGACGCACCCTTTTCCAGGGCGGACACCTTACGTTCATCAATATCGAATCCGAGTATGTGAAACTTCTTTTCTGCGAAGCATAAAGCGAGAGGAAGTCCAACGTATCCGAGGCCGATCACTCCCACAACAAACTTGCGGTCATCAATTTTCTTCAACAGCCCTGCTGAGTCCATCTGCCTCTCGTGATTGGTTAAAACGAGCTACCCAGCGAAATCCGGTGGATGGCACCCAATCGCTGGTAGTTGGAAAATGCATAGTCAACGGTGATGGTACTAATTCCAGCAAGGTGCAGCTTCACACCTGCACCGGCGGCAAAATCCTCCTCAGAGGTCGCATCGGCGCCGAAGAAACGTTGACCGATTGTCCTCTTCACGCCGGCCCGGAGAAAGAACATGTCATTCCACCCGTACTCTGCACCAAAGCGCACATGCTCGGAGTTGTCATTGGGATGATTCAACTGCACAGAGGTGGTCAGAAGATGACCCTCCTCGTTGATCGGATCGAATGCGATACCAAGCTTGAAAATCGTCGGGACTGAAAAGCTCTGGAAAGTCGTCACGGTGGTTCCATTGCCTGATCGAGCAGACCCTTTGGGTTCCACTTCTCCGCCGAAATTTGAAATGACAACGGCAAACCGTGCAGAGCCAAGTCCGAGCGAATACCAAGTACCGAGATCGATCATCACACCGCGCATTTTCAAAACGTCCAGGGTTTCTTCCGCATAGCGGAGAGTCGCGCCAAAACTGAATTGCTCCGTCATCCGCTTGGAATAGGTCACCGCAATGGCCAGATCACCAAATTTAAAATAGTTCCCGTCGCCGAACGGTTGGGTTTCTGTCGTCACCTTCATGTCATCCATATGCAGAGAGGTGAACGACGCCCCGATAACATCCTGATCAGTAAGGTGATAGACCGCTCCGACGAAATCATGTTTGATGTTCACGACGTATTCCGTCCTCGAAAAAAACGCTTGGTTATCAGGGAAGAGGACGAGCCCTGCCGGATTCCAGAACAACGCGGACACGTCGTTCGCTACCGCAACAAATGACTCCCCCATCGAAACACCGCGGGCACCCACACCAATCTTGAGGAACTGCATCGCCGAAATTCCTGCACGCTGTCCGCCAAGGTTCGGGACAAGCTGTGCGTTTGATCGGGCACTGAAAAAGATCAGCATCGTTGAGAGGAAAAAGATGATATGAAGGGGTGCGCGTTTCATCAGAATCGCAACGCCAGGCTGAAACGAAATGTCCGTGGATTCAGATACCGGGCGGCATTGTATGGGAATGGAGAAATATTCCCGGTCAGTTGCGGATACAATGGATCGTTGTAGCTCGACGGGGTTGGATCGCTGTATTCGTATGCCCGCCCCGTCACCGGGTTCACGATCTGTGCATTCTTGTTGTTGAGTAGGTTCTGTACCTCTATCGTCGCGGAGAGAGTGCCGACGCCAATATTGAAATATTTTTCAAGATTCAGATCGATGTAGAACCAGTCTTCTCCGATCGATTCCAACTGCCGGTCGATCTCGCTCAGATATTCCGGACGCCCCGTGATGGGATTCGGTCCGATGTACTGTTGCGGCGTGTAGCGTTTGCCCGACTGATAGAAGACGCGCGTGTAGATACTGTAGTCGTCCAGGATTCCTTCCCCAAACCCGAAGATGCCGACATCTTTGCCGACGGTGAAGTTCAGGTTCAAGGACACCTGCAGAGGGCGATCCCAGATCAGGAAATTCTCCCGTATCGTCTCCGGCTCCCCCTGCTGCAATCGAACGGAAGATTCATTCGGCGTGGAGCTTTTTCCCGTCGCAACGGAATAGGAGCCGTACACAGAGCCACGGAACCAATCCCCGATGCGTTTCTTATATTCAATCTCGATGCCGCGGAGGCGGCTGTAGTCGGAATTCAAAAACGTGGTAAAGAATTGCGATCCGCCAACACCGGTCAAACGGCGGACGGTCTTTTCAGTGATGTAGTCGAAGACATCCTTGTAGTAGGCGGTCACCGTAAGGACATCATTCCCTGAAAGCTGGTTGCGCACCCCAAGTTCGTAGGCAACAGTTGTTTCGGGATTCAGATTCGGGTTTCCGACAGACAGCGATGAGCGGACGCTTGTTCTGTTCAGCTTGGAGTAGACAAACTGCGGCCGCGGAAACTTCGAAAAGTGACCGTACGAAAAGAAGAGTGTTTGATTATCCGAAATGGGATGCGAAATGCCGAGACGCGGACTGAGCCGTGCTTTCATCCTCCTGCCGAACAGTTCGAAGGTGTCGTCCAAGTATTGCTTGCGCAAAGCAACCGGAATTATCAGCGCGGAAGAGGTATCGTTTGCGACATCGTCGACGAACTTTCCGGGGAACCAATAATCGAGTCGGAGTCCGAAGTTCAGAATCATTCCGCTGAAGGTTATGTTGTCCTGCGCGTACATCGCACCCAGAGCCGGGAATACCTGGTAAATATCATTATCAAATCCCTGCGGCTTCACCCACGGCTGAAAGATATCGACGATCTGCAAACTCTGGAAACGCGATTCGAACCCCGCTTTGAACTTATTCGTCTCCGAGAAGAAATTCGTGACGTCCAGCTTGAGTGTGTATTCATCGATAAAGTGTTCACGCCACGAAGTGGGTGATCCGACGTCATAGAATCCATCGCCGGGTACGACTCCGACCGTGTCGGTCGTCGAATTATAGTACCGGATCGGGTACGTAATAATGTCTGCCGGTTCGATATACTGGTCGAATCCCCTTCCGTTCGCATCACCCCGAACGTGCGCGGAGTACCGGCTTAATCTGGCCTCATAGAAAAACTGGTTGCTCAACGTCTGTGTCCAAATCAAAGAGTTCTGGATGTTGCGCTGGGTGAAGGTATTTGCGCTATCAGGGATATATTGAAACAGGTATTGAAAGCCCGGATTCGGCTCAACCCGTTCCAGCGTCACCTGGACCGTTTGGGTATTTTGATCGATCACCACCGACTGGGTGTGCGCGTACGTCAGCTTTGTAGTCGGTGTCGGCTTGTAGGTCAGCTTTCCAAGCCAGGAATAATTGTTGCTCCTTCGCGGAGCCAGGCTGGCTCCTCCAAAAATAGAGGAGTAGAGTTCATGCGGGGCGCGCACTTCATAGCCGACCGGCTGATTGTTCCCACCAATCACCTCAACCCACCGAAGGTATCCATCACTCAAATCTGCATGAACGGTTGAAAAAAAAGTGAGCGAACCGGGAATCGTTACACCGAAAGCGGGAAGGAGATACGAGGTAATAGGCTCCGGCCCGCTGAGATTGAAATCGTAAATGTCCGTGTTCCAATTCGAGGTGGAGTTTTTGTTGAATCCAAAATTATCCCGCTTATAAGAAAGTGCTCCAGAAAAGTTGTCGGCTCCGTCGCGTGTGGTGATGTTGACAATTCCCGAAGTCGCCTGACCGTATTCCGCATTGTACCCGCCGGTGATCACCTCTGCCTCCTGAATGGAGGAAGGACTCACCTGCAAGCCAAAGCCTGTTCCCGCAAGGGGATCCTGCACCGAAATGCCATCCACGATATATGCATTTTCGTGCGTCCTTCCTCCGCGAATATGAATCTCGTTATCCGCCAGGACAACGCCTGCCTGCAGCGCGACGATGCTTTGTACCGTCTGGACCGCGGACGCTTGAATATCTTCCTGTTGAATATTTCTTCTGCTTGCCGTCTCTTCGATATCGAACAGCGGCTTCTCCCCGATCACCACGACCTCCTTGTCCAGGGTCAGCACAGTCTCTTCCATCTTCGCGGTAAGCTCAACAGTCTTTCCTGCCTCCACATTGATACCGGTGTACTGAAGCGTCTTGTATCCCAACAGAGTCACCTCAATGACGTACGTCCCCGGAGTTACTTTTTCAATGTGAACATCTCCGTCAATCGAACTTGAACCACCGTAGTAGGTTCCCTTGATGATGACATTCGCACCCGGTAGACTTTCTCCCGTTCGTGCATCGGAGACTTTCATTGACACCGAACCCCTATCCTGCGCAGACGCAGGCGGTTCTGCGGCCAGAACAAAGAGCAACGTTATGAGAGTCCAACTCTTCATTAGAAACGGGACCTGTCGATATGCCTGTTTGCTGCAAACCCTTGCAATAGCGCTTTACTTAAGAATGCAGTCACTCCCTCCGGATTTCCCAATGTGGTGTTGTTCAATAAGTGCAGTGGCAGCCCGACAAAGATAATGCTCCGCTGTCCATCCACTACGCCGATGTTGGGTGACCCGGTAAATCGGAGCGGAGACCTCGTGTCAGCCTGAAGCCTGTAAATGTACTTTGCGTCAGAGCGGCGGTAGATTGGCCGCATGAAAATGATGTGATTCGTGGGGGAGCTGTTGAAGGCAAGTTGCGGATACACATCACCGGCAATTGAACTGTCTGCAAATACCTGATAGTCAGCAGGAATGCGAGTGTCTCCGAGTCGGGGAAAAGTTGGAGAGACTGCATTCAAATCGATGCTGCTGATGCTGTCGATGGGGGCAAAGTCATTGAACGCTCCTCGCGCATCTACGTTGAATTTGAACGTTGTTGAGAATATGAGCTTGCCGCCATTCTGGAGATAAGAGAAGAGTGTTCGTTGTGCGACACCCAGGCTCGGAACCTGTTCCGTATACCAGAGAACTACCTCATACAGGAGAAATGTTTGAATCAGCGATGGGTCCATAAATGCCGGCACCAACGTGCCGAGCCGTCCCGCCTCCTTGTCCGCCGCATTCAATCCAAGCCCGATATCAAGTCGGTCGACTGATGCATACTCTCCTCCCGGAACCGCGGCGAGAGATGTGAGATATGTCGAGAGCGCCAGGTCACGGTCGAAATTTACATAATCGCTCACCAGAAGGAGTTTTCCCCGCGGTTTCCTGACATACCACGTGTTTGTCCCGGAAGGCATTGTGAGAGGTTGGCTGTACTCCCCTGCAACATCACGCACCTGAACGATGAGCTTATTCAAACCATCAAGGCGTAAGCCCTGAATATGGCCGAGAAGCTGTCGTCCCAAAAATCTTCCTCCATAGACGTCTGCGTCAACAAGAGAATCGGCTGCGTCGCTGCGCGCCCGCGGCACTACCAGCGTTATCACCGTGTCCCGGATCGGAATGGTCACCCAGCGCGAAGGATCCGTTGTATCATTCAATGCGATGCGATACAACGCGAGCGTCTGGTCGCCATCCGCGTCTGTTCCTTTCCACGCGAAGGTCGCAACCGTATACGTTGTATCCGGCTGCTTCAGCGCGATGGACGGATCATTCGGATTGTCCGCGAAGCGAAGGGTTGGTGGCGTGTTGCGAATGGGAAATGTTTGGATAGCCGCTCCCCGATCGATTGCACCGAGGATATCCGGAAGGCGTTCGTCGGTACCGTCAAACACCCCGTTGCT
This sequence comes from Ignavibacteria bacterium, assembly GCA_003251275.1. Lineage (GTDB taxonomy): Bacteria > Bacteroidota > Ignavibacteria > UBA10030 > UBA6906 > SZUA-287. Next base: position 11,365 of record QKGJ01000338.1, on the reverse strand, counting down.
GTTCTTATCCCAATACGGGTCAACTCCCACATGGACAATGCTTCCATGGGGAATCACTCGCGCCGAATTATCAATCGCGCGAACAAACACCCTGTACTCTTTGAAGAGCGTGTCGAGAGGAAAGGAAATCAGTGTGTCGTTCGTGCGAAGGAAGCTGTACGTAATGGTGTCAGGAGATGGAAGAGAACTTGGACCGCCGTTGGAAGAGACGTAGCCGAACAGAAATCCCTGCACCAATCCATCCGGATCTTCGCCCCACCAACGGAGGTGCTGCAGGCTCACCCCCGTTCGCAGGGTTGAATCGGGAAACAGCCAGAGAAACGTCTTTGGCGTTTGGTTCACCCGGGGCTGGTTGGAAATGTCCTCGCTGCAGCTGCCGATGAGAAGCATCGGGAGCAGAAGCAGGAGGGTCCGTGTCCGCGTCATGATGTTGCTCCCTATTTCAAGAGCAACATGCGTTTCACCTGGCGGAACTGGCCAGCCTGTATCGAATAAAAGTAGACGCCGGTCGGCAACGAGGCCGCGTCGAACCGGACTTTGTACTTCCCTTCCGGCTGTACGTCATCAACGAGCACCCGAACCTGTTGACCAAGAATATTGTAGATCTTGAGCGTCACAAACTCGCGCACCGGCAGGTTGTACTCAATGATCGTTGACGGATTGAACGGGTTCGGATAGTTCTGGACAAGTTCAAACGTTGCTGGACGTTCCGGCGACCGTTCGATTTCCACTCCGGTCACTGTCCCAAAATCGTCATTCCTTCTGGGGGTAATCTTGTATCGATTGAAACTGTAGTGCATCACGCCGGTAAAAGTGGAAATGCGGTCGTTCAGCTTCAAGATAATCCGCCCGAGTAACGTATCTGCAGCAACATTGGAGTAGTTGTGCGTTCCGTCCCTCCGAACGAGGACCGGCCCTGTTCCATCATCAACAGAGAACTCTGTTGGATCCGAGAACACTGGTGCCAGGTCGGTTACAACGACATTATTAAACCGGACGAGCATGCCTTCATACGGCTCGGCGCCCGGATTACCGTTGCCAACAGTGGGCCCGAAAGTTGAAGTAGGCAACACCACTGCCGCAGGTTGCGGGTTCCCGCTCGAATGAACGACAACCTGGCTGACGTTTTGCAGACGCGTGACTTCAAATTGTTCCGCGACTGTTCCGGTAACCGTAACACTGTCTCCGTTTCGGAGGTACGTCAGGGAATCGGCAACAGCCGGGACAAACCAGATACCGCTCCACGGCTGATTTCCAGATTGCATGAACCATGCATTGGTCCCGGCAATGTTTAATGGGTTGATGTTCATGTGGGCAGTGTCGGCAGTAACCACGCCACTAATTGAAACCTGAGCGCCAAGATATGGGGTGCGCCCGTTGTTGTAAGGAGTTGTTTGGATGTCTTGAATAGTAAGTTGGCGATTCAGGACGGTATAAAAAAAGAAACCTTGTGATGTATCGGATGCCGCGCCACCGAAGGCGGAACTGGCAAGAATCGCGCTGCTATCTTGCGTGTCTGTCGCCTTGATAAAATAATGCACGAAAGTGTTATCGGGTTGCTGAGGGATCTGTGCTGCATATGTCGTATCAGCTTGCGCCAACATCGGTACTGTAATCAGTGGCCCATTGTTGACACTGTATATCAACTCAACAGAAGCGATAGGAAGACCGCCGAACTGTTGTTCTGCTCTTACATTTATCCTTGCCGCACTGTCGGATGGAACCACGACCGGGTTCCTTCTGTGCTGAGTGATGCTTGGTAGTACGGTACCCAACGCGACGTCCCCGTAATAGATCGGCGCAATTCGGTAGCCACGAGGAGCTTCACTTCCTGCAACTGTGGTCATAAAACCCCTCATTCCATTGACAATTGTCCCCGGAAGCGGGTACTCGATCATCCAAATGCTGTCCGGACCCGGGTGATCCAAACTCGTTCCCTGCAACGTAAAGAACTTGGATGCATCATAATCAGTGAGTTGATTACCGGATCCATCAACCATGCTAAAGGTGCCCCGAGGGGCATTCACCCGGACATCCACGGTGAGAGGAGTTGCCAAGTCAACCAGGAGACCCTCATATGGTTCTCCAGTGCTGTATTTGATTCGACCCACTGGAAAAAGGCCTTGATAGAAATCTGGAATTGTCTTGGGAATGTGTGCCGGGATCGGGGCCGATGATATAATCTGAATTGGAACACCGGGGATTGGGACAAATTGTGTTGTGCTGTTCATCGTACCAGCAGGGAACTCGTCAACCCGACCTGTCATCCTAATTATGTCTCCCCTTTCCACATTGAGAAATCCATCAAGGGCAGCCTGACTAGTATCAGAAGAACTCCCTACACGGACAAGCATTCCACCCCATGGCGCCCAGTTGCTTGTCGTATCAATGAGCAGCATCGTCCATCCCCTCTGAGTAAAAGTCAACGTCTTCGCCGGAGCGACACACAATGCCGTGACAACAACTGTGTCTCTATAAAGCGGTGAACTTTGTAATGTCCAGCGGCTATTGACATTAATGGTCAACGTGTCAGCAATCAGAAGTGAGTCGAGTGGTCTTTCTTGAATCTGGCGAATGGTCACTTCAGGGAATTGCGCCTGGACAGACACCGCAAGCAGCAATAGGCAGACAAGTGTAAAAAAGTGCTTCATCATGATCTCCTTGCTAAGTGAATAAGAATTCTACTTTACGATCAAAAACTTTCCGGTCTGTGTTTCTCCGGAGTCCGTGTTGCGAACGCTGTAGAGATATAACCCGGTTGCAATCACCTGATCAAACTTGCTGATAAAATCCCACGCATGCTCTCCGCCGGCAAATTGGAGCTGAGTCTGGGAGCCGCCAAAACGCTGGAACCATTCAATGTCGGAACCGTCGTATGTGTTCCCGTCGTGTTGAATATCATCGATCACGTCCCCAGCCAGCGTATAGATTCTGATCTCGCATCGTTCCGGGAGATTGTAGAAATAGATCTTCCGGTTTCTCTCTCCGCTCCCATCCCAGGCGGCATTCACATAATAGGGATTCGGATACACTCCAACTGGTGTGCTGCTTGTCCTCGCGGGGGGTGTCCCCGCAACCGCGCGGCGAATCTCCCGTTTACTCTCAAGGGCAGTGATTCCGGATGCTGAATCTCCCCGATCAAAGGCGGAAACGCCGTAGAGGTATTGCCAGCCGTTCAGGTGTGGAACATTCGCGCCTTCGGGGGGGAAACGATACCAATATGCCACCGTATCATCCGGAAAGTACTTTGCCTGCGGCAAGAGAATCGAATTGAATCCGGTGTTGTAGCCAAATTCATTCCCCGGAACATCGAACTCGCCAGCGACAGTGAGTGTAAGAAGGAGATTCTCCGGCGAGGTAAAATCTGCTCCCGCGTTGGAGCGATACACCCGGTAGCCTTCAAAGTCCATCTCGCGCGTTATCGGATCGACGGAAAGTTCGGAAGAGCTCTTATCCCAATATACGGCGATAAATTCGTTCGCTACATCGGTGCGCACCTTTGGCGGTCGGGGCGGTTGCGGAAGTTGATAATGGTCAAGCCTTCCGTTCCCGTTCAAATCTTCTCCCGGATCGATGAGATTGTTACCGTTGAGGTCCTCCCCGTCGTAGGCTTGCTGACAGAATTTTGCGTTGGAGTAGAGCGTTTTCCGTTGCTCAGGAGTGTCGTTGCTTGCCGCGGCAGTACCAAACTTTCTTGCACAAACCACACCGAAGACCACATTCAGGGTATCCCCGGGAAAAAGTCGTGCGAAAGGACCAACGGACAACAAGGTTGTCATGTTATCAGCTCGTGTCCGGAGTGGGGCAATCTTGTCGACCGGCGTTCTGGGAAGAGACTGTCGCAGGCGATTGTAGCGACTGCGCGCGTTCACATCGCTTGCATCATCATCGGGTGAAAAATAATCAAAGTCGCCACTCGAACTGCGGAATCGCCAGGCATTGTAATACACCTTCGATTGAACACTATCGAGTTGTGAGATGCCTTTTGGGAAGGGAGTCGTGCCGAGCAACTTAATACCGAGATAGCTGTCTGCCGGGGGCGGTGTCGGTATACCGTCAAAGTCGAAAGTATACATCATCCGGAGTGAATCGACAAAGCCGTTCGCTCCATGATCAAAGTAGCCAGGAGTCCCCGGCCGAACATTGTTGGTATTGCGAATGACTGCATTATTCCAGAATCCGACATAGACAGAGTCGAGTGTATCGACACTAGTGTTCTTGATGGTGTAGTTGAGGATCACGAAGAAATCGGCGAAGGGAAAATTCCACGCGTAACTCTCCTGGTGAACATCAATCTTCATCGGGGTATGCTCGGGGATCGTATCCCCCGTCGTCGGGTTCCTCCGATTACGATCGGTGAAATCTGCAATAAAATCCTGATGACTTATGGCATTCTCGTCAAAGAACTGGGATTCCGAAAGGGTTGACCGCTGGAAAATGTTCGAACCGAGCGGAGCAGTAAATTCGTAGCTTTCGCCAATGCGCGATGCCGACGAACGGTCCGTTGCACCGGTACTTACGTGGATTTCGCCACCGTTGACGAGCGCGCCAACCCATAGTCCGCCCTGATAGATATGTTCGATTCTTGAGCCAAGCGGATATTCGCATGAGGGTTGTTCTGGCCAATAAGAGTTACGGGTACCAATAGTGCCGAAATTCGAAATAGTCAGTCCAATACTGCCGGCGGTAGTGAAACTACGGTCTGAATCCTCTACTATCTTTCGCACGCCGTCACCGCGGCCATCATCCCAGGAGAATCCCAGAAAACATAGTGCAAGGATGATGGTCGTGAATTGGGTTGTGCGGTACATTGCGTGCGAAAAGGGTACGTGTGTGAGATAGGTGGTGCAGGAGAAATATATTGCTTTGCCCGTGGAAAGGCAACAAAATCGCTTCAAATCCCAAAGAAAGAAGGAAGAGGCTTGAGGAAGCTGAGACTAGTTTGCGGCGACCTTGTCTTTGTAGATCAGCAACTCTTGTCCGGCATAAATGGTGTTGCGCCGGAGGTTATTCCACTTTTTTATATCGACCTCTTCCACGGAATGGGCTCGCGCGATATCCCACAACGTGTCGCCTCGCTTGACGTGGTAGCTGATCACGCGGACATCCGACGGGAGATTCTTGACGTCAATGCTTTCGTTGGAAGACGAGGTGTTCACATCTGCCGCTTCGACATAAATGATGAGCTGCTGCCCTGCGTTGATCCTGGAGGATCGAAGATTATTCCACCCTTTAATCTGCTTGATGGACACGTTGTGTTCTTGGGCAATTTTCTCAAGAGTGTCTCCCCGACGCACAGTGTAACGTTTACCCACCCCGTTCGAGTCATCCGATGGTGCGGTCGCGGCTGTTGCTGTCGTTCGCTCCTTCTCGGCGAAGCTCATCGAGTTGATCTTCTTATACTTTGCAAGATCACTCTTCGCAACCCAAACGGACAGGCGCTGACCAGGACGAATTGTCCGGCCATATGGAAAGTCGTTCCAATTGCGAATGTCTGCTGCGCGGCAGCCGTACCATTCGGCAATGTGTCCGATGGTATCTCCTTTTTTCACAATGTAGGTAAGCTCTTCGGAATTATCTTTGTCGGCTGGCGCATAACGTTTGGAGGCAGCAAGCGCCTTTTCCACCCGATCTGTGTTGATTTTTCTTCTTGTCGGATTGCGCTTACTCACGGACTCGTTTCGTTCCATCACCGATGCATATTGTGTTGAGCCTTTCGGGATTGGAATCATGAGCGATTTGCCAATCGAAAGTCTGCGCGCAGATTTAATCTTGTTTACTTCCATCACAATGTCGGTGCCAATCCCATACTTGCGCGCGATACCGCCAAGGGTTTCTCCGCGCCGGACAGTGTGCATGATCCAGTTCCTCTTGTTCTCATCGGGGATTGCCCCATAGCGTTCAGCAAAGCCCTCGCTCCCCCCCGGTGGAACGCGGAGTTTGTATCCTTTCGTCGCGGGGGGTGTACACCAATGGACAAGCTCCGGGTTCAGTTCTCGGAGGACAGAAGCGTCGGTGCTCGCACATCGGGCAAGAGTTTCAAGGTCGACACAGTCATCCACTGAAACCGTCTCAAACTGAATTTCATCCGCACGTTCGACACCATGGAAGCCATATTCCTTTGGATTCATACAGATGATCGCGGTTGCAAGGAAAGAAGGAACATAGTTACGGGTTTCTCGCGGCAGGTACCGGCGCATCGTCCAGAAATCAGTTGACCCACTTCGACGGATGCCGCGATATACACGTCCCGCACCTGAGTTGTATGCTGCCATTGCAAGATACCAATCACCAAACTCTGCATGCAGGTCGCTGAGATGCCGGGCAGCTGCTCTTGTTGCTTTTTCGAAGTCTCTCCGCTCATCATACCAAGAAGAGGTACGCAAACCGTATAAGCGTCCGGTTCCCTTCATGAACTGCCACATACCAACAGCTCGCGCCCACGAACGGGCAACAGGATTCAAGCCGCTCTCCACCATCGCCAGATAGGTAAGTTCTTCCGGTACTCCTTCTTCCCGAAGGATCTTACGCAGGAGAGGGAAATACTTCCCTGACTGGTACATCCATCGCTCCATGTGAACGCGGCCCTTCCCCTGGAAGAAAGCGATGTGTTGATCCACAAGCTTGTTCATCACGATCGGAATCGTGGTGCCGCCGATGACCTCGGTGGGCGGTCCCGCATCAACAGAGTCCTGAGACTCGGTAAATTGATTCAATTTTTCGCGAAGAGCGAAGATCGAGCTTTCGGTGTCGAGGGTATCGATCTTTGCAATATGTGTCTCATAATCATCGATGACCGCCTTGGAGAGGTCACTGAAATCCCGATTCGATTCAATATCGGGATAGTAACTTAAGTCGTTTAGAATGGAGATTGCTTCCTCGTACTGCGTGACGGTGCGTTCCCTGTCTCCATTGACCTGTGCATTCGTGGCGGAGAGATAGTGTTGCCGCGCGATCTCCAGCATCGCTGAGACGAGTGAATCACTGACAAATAAGTCCTCTTCTCCACTGGAGCCGATAACAGCGAGAGTTTCCGGTTGTACCGTCTGGTCAGCCTGTTGATGTTCGCCTTCTGTTGCTTGTTTGCTTGTCGTATCGCTGGAAGAGCAACCGACAATCCACATCAATGCTGGTGAAACCAAAATCAGGAGAACAAGACGCATCACATTTCCGTGTTCGTGAATGACAAAGTTCCGGTCAAGATACTTGTTCCATGATCAAGTATCAAGAACGGACATGGGTGTTGCAGCAAATTACGTTATATCGAGTAGAGATGGTGTGAGAAGTGGCAACTGGCAAAAGGAAAACCCATGATCAGAGAGGAATGTTCCCGTGTTTCTTCCGCGGGTTCGCAACCACTTTGTTTTCGAGGAGCTTTAGCCCGCGAATCAATCGCGGCCGTGTCTCAATCGGTTCAATGATGTCGTCCACGTAACCTCTGCGGGCAGCCAGATACGGATTGGCGAATTTCTCGCGGTACTCCGCTTCCTTTTCTGCAAGAGCTTTCTCCTTGTCACTGGCCTGTTCAAGTTCTTTTTTGAATATGATCTCGGCCGCTCCCTTTGGTCCCATCACCGCAATTTCTGCGGAAGGCCACGCGTAGTTCAAGTCTCCGCGAATGTGTTTTGAACTCATGACGTCATAGGCCCCACCGTACGCCTTCCGGGTGATGACGGTGAGTTTCGGAACGGTGGCCTCGCAAAATGCATAGAGCAGTTTCGCGCCGTTTGAAATAATTCCCCGCCACTCCTGATCCGTGCCGGGGAGAAAACCCGGAACGTCCTCGAACACCACCAGTGGAATGTTGAAGGCATCGCAAAACCGGACAAACCGCGCTCCTTTTTTCGAGGATTCGATATCCAACACACCAGCCAGGAAAGCCGGTTGATTCGCAACAATACCAATCGGCCTCCCACCAAGGCGCGCAAAGCCGACAATAAGATTGGGAGCATAGAGCTCGTGAATTTCCAAAAAATCTCCGTTGTCAACCACATGATGGATTACATCCTTGATGTCATAAGGCTTGTTTGGGTTTTCAGGGACAATGGTATTCAACTTCGGCTCCCGCCGGTTGTCGTCATCTACGCACTTTTGAACCGGCGGATCATCCAAGTTGTTGGATGGTATGAATGACAGGATTCGACGGATGTGCTCAAGACACTCCACCTCATTTTCACATGCGAAATGAGAAACACCACTCTTCGATGCATGGGTCACTGCACCGCCGAGTTCTTCCGACGAAACCTCCTCATGCGTCACCGTCTTGACCACGTTCGGACCGGTGACAAACATATAACTTGTGTTTTTAACCATCAGGGTAAAGTCGGTGATGGCAGGAGAATAGACCGCTCCACCTGCGCAGGGTCCCAAAATGGCGGAGATTTGTGGAACAACCCCTGAAGCAAGCGTGTTGCGGAGAAAAATATCAGCGTAGGCCCCAAGGCTCACCACGCCCTCTTGAATCCTCGCCCCTCCGGAGTCATTTAGCCCGATGATTGGGCACCCGATCTTCATCGCCAGATCCATTACCTTGCAGATCTTTTCGGCATGTGCTTCTGAAAGTGAGCCCCCGAAGACGGTGAAATCCTGGCTAAAGACACAAACAACCCGCCCTTCTATCTTGCCTGTTCCGGTTACTACGCCATCGCCGGGAATCCGCATCTTGTCAAGCCCGAAGTCGCTTGAGCGATGCTCCACGAACATATCCATCTCTTCAAAGCTCCCATCATCAAGAAGAATTGTCAGCCGTTCTCTCGCTGTGAGCTTCCCCTTTTTGTGCTGAGCTTCGATTCGTTTTTCACCCCCACCCAGGAGCGCTTTCTCACGTAGCGTATTGAGGTATTCCAAGGAATTTTTTGACATAGTAAATCGCTTTGTTGAATTTAATCTAATGGTCTGACAAAAAAGAGGTTAGCACGACTCACCTGAAATATATCAAAGCATGATAGGATAGTCAATTGAAACCGGGGGTCCTTTGAGACATTCAAACCCATCTTTCCAACTTTCCCTCCTCACGCAACTTTCTTCTCTCCCAATACACTTGACCAACAACTGCTCCGACGACAAAGACGAGGGAGCAGAAGTATACCCAAATAAGGATCACAAGAATGAAAGCGTATGATCCGTAAATCTTCCCGAGAGCCGAGAATCGACCGAGATACACAGAGAAGAGGTTCGATGCGATGATCCAAAGAATCGTGGTGGTAAGCGTGGAAATAACTCCGGCTGCACGAGGAGGTTTGGTGTCTGGAATGTACCGATAGATTACATAGAACATACATGCGGTCAGAAGCCCAAAGACTATCGAGGGAATAAACTCGTTTGCCTGGGGAAAATCGATGAATGCAAATTGTGGATACTCGATGGCGATGCTATCGACGAACGAACCAATCCACAAAGAAACACTCGATACAACGAACAGGATAAAGACGACAAACACAAAGCCGACGTGATGTGCCAGACTTACGAACAGGTTCCTCGTTTTGGGGAGATGGTAGACCGAGTGCAAGACGCTTCTGAGAGCATCGAATAGTGCTGTTCCTGTCCACACGAGAACAACAACGCCAAAGATACCGATCGAACGACGATATTGAACAATATCTTCAACAACTCTCATGATGGATTCGCGAATGCTCCCTGCAAAAGGCTGTTGCGGAAAAATCGTGTTTAACGCTTCATGGAGTTGATGCATTGCGATGGACGATGAATTAAGGAATGATCCTAAGACGGAAGCGGAAAGCAACATGAGGGGAATCATCGTAAGAATACTATTAAACGCGAGCCCAGACGCAAGAAAGAGAATATCCTCCTCGAATAATTTCTTGGTCAGGGAACGGAGGTAAAACCAGACTGCCTCCCCCACATGAAGTGTTAACCGTACGGTCTTAATGACAAACTCAACCATCACTAATCTTCTCGTGAAGAAGGGATTGCGCGGATTGATCGATTACACAGGTCGAAGATGGGCAAATTTTAACATGAGATGCTTTCGGCCAACCGATTCGAAGTCCACAATCGCTCGAAGGTTGTCGCCGTTGCCATCGAGTGCAAGAATGCGTCCTTTCCCGAATGATTCATGAGTGACGATGCTTCCCACCCGGGCATTCAATGGTTCCTGCGCCTCCTCCCCGTAATCGGGTGATGAGTCACGAAAGTACTGATCAACGTCCGCTGTCGCCCGTGCTTTTCTCGCAACAAGACTGGAGAGTGTCGGTGATGAAGAAGTCGCCCGTCGGTACGGCCCGGCCGACCGTGCGTACGTGTTCTTGATGTCCAGATGCGCCTGATCGATCTCATCGAGAAAACGTGACTTTACTGCATACATTCTCTCGCCGAACCGATAACGGGACATTGCGTATGAAAGATAGAGTTTGGTCATCGCGCGTGTGATGCCAACATAAAACAGGCGGCGTTCTTCCTCAATCTCGATGTCCTCGTCTATCGAACCCCCAACCGGAAAGAGTCCCTCTTCGATACCCGTGATGAAGACTACTGGAAACTCCAGGCCTTTCGCCGAGTGGAGTGTCATAAGAGTGACGGCGTTTCGGGTGAAGTCCGCCGAGTCAACGTCCGAGACAAGAGAAACCTCTTCCAGGAATTGCTCGAGCGTCGCCTCAGGATACTTATCGGCAAAGTCCGTGATGCCGGAGACAAACTCCAGGAGATTTTCTCGTCGGTCCCTGGACTCAACAGTATTTTCCTCCTTCATCATCTGCAGAAATCCAATCTCATCCAGCATTGACCGCGCCAGTTCGCTGACGGACATTTCTTCTTTCAGGCTGATGTACTTATTGACCATGGCATGAAATTGCCGAATGGATTTTCTTGTCCGCTCAGCGATGGTGGAGGGTAGATCTTTCATGCCGAGCGCGTTAAAGAGAGAAACATTCCTTTCCGCGGCAAACGCTTTCAACTTCTTGATGGTGGTCTCGCCGATCGATCGGACAGGGACATTAATAACGCGGAGAACACTTTCGTTATCCCGCGGATTGGCCACAAGCCGGAGGTACGCAAGAATATCTTTGATCTCACGCCTCTTGTAGAAAGCCACGCCCCCGACGATGCGATACGGAATGCCGTTACGACGAAGGGCGTCTTCCAGCGAACGCGACTGCGCATTGGTGCGATAGAGAATTGCAAAGGACTTAAGGTCGAGCTTTCGGCGAAGGGTTTCTTCTTGCACGCAATGAACGATACGGTACCCCTCTTCCTGATCATCACTACAGACGTTCAGCGTAATTGGCTCGCCGTCGTCGTTGTCCGTCCACAGATTCTTTGGAATCTGACCGGTGTTTTTCTTGATGACCGAATCTGCTGCAGCGAGAATAGTCTTTGTTGATCGATAATTCTGCTCGAGCCTGAATAC
>QKGJ01000321.1 GCA_003251275.1 Ignavibacteria bacterium | reverse complement strand
GCGACTGATGAGACGTTGTTGCAGAGATGAAGATGGACGTTCAACCGATGTGAAGAAGAGAGAGTGATTCACTGTCGTGCGTACGAAGATGATGTGCGATGGATTGATGTTCCGTTGCGCGCAACTCCGGATCACGTTCGATAATCGCGAATGGAATGCATCAGCGCGAGCAGTCTGAAGAACATCAGTGTCGTTGACGATGTCTGCAATTCTGAACTCCGGCACTCCGCTCTGACGTGTGCCGAAGAAATCTCCGGGACCGCGGAGTTGCAAATCGACTTCCGCAATCTTGAAACCGTCCGTGGTGCCGACCATTGTCGCCAATCGCTGCTCTGCTGCCCGTTGTTCCTCCATCGCTTCCGGCGAGAGTGTTCCTTTTGCAATGCGTTGTGCCTTGCCCGCAATCCATCTGTTGGCAAGCAGCACACAATACGACTGGTCGCTTCCCCTGCCGACTCTTCCGCGAAGCTGGTGCAACTGCGACAAGCCGAACCTTTCCGCATTTTCGATTACCATGATCGACGCGTTCGGCACATCGATGCCTACTTCGATGACGGTGGTTGCAACGAGGATATTGATTTCCCCTTGCTGAAAACGTTGCATGATGTTTTCTTTTTCCTCCGATGGAAGTCGACCATGAATCAAACCCAGGGAAAGCTCCGGAAACACATTCCGTTTCAATTCCTCAAAATGTGTTGTCGCCGCTTGTAGATCGAGCTTTTCGGATTCTTCAATCAGCGGGTAGACGAAGTACGCTTGACGGCCATGCTTCACCTGGTCTCTCACAAACTGAAAGACAGATGCCTTTTCTGTGTCGTACTTCAGTAAGGTCTTGATCGACTTTCGATGTTGCGGCAATTCATCAATGACTGACACATCAAGATCACCGTACAACGTGAGGGAGAGTGTCCGGGGAATCGGAGTCGCAGTCATGACGAGAACGTCCGGATTCACTCCCTTTTTGCGAAGGGAGAATCTCTGCATTACTCCAAAACGATGCTGTTCGTCGATAACGACAAGGCCGAGGTTTGCAAACTCAACTTGTTTTTCGAACAGTGCATGTGTTCCAACGATAATTTGCGCAGTCCCTCGCTGCACATCATTAAGAATATCGCGGCGCAAACGCGACCGTTGTCCACCGACCAGCAAACGAATGTTCACGTCCACCGACGAGAGATGTGAGACCAACGTTCGATAGTGCTGTTCGGCAAGGATTTCTGTAGGTGCCATCAGCACCGCCTGGTATCCGTTTTCGACAGCAATCAACATGGAGAGCAACGCCACAATGGTCTTTCCGCTGCCAACGTCGCCCTGCAACAATCTGTTCATGGACTTCTCGCTGCTCATGTCAGCGGTGATTTCGTTGATGACACGGATTTGTGCTTTGGTAAGTTGAAAAGGAAGAGAATCTACAAGTTGGCGGGCAAGAGCGCTCTTAATGTTAAATGAGATTCCCGGCGAGGATTCTTTCGTCCATCGTCTCCGCAATGCAAGTTTCAACTGAAAGAAGAATAACTCTTCGTATTTTAATCGACGGATGTACTCCGCAAGAGCATCTTGCGATGTTGGAAAATGAACACCATGGATCGCCGTGTCTAAAGGTTGAAACTTGTGGACGCGCAGAAGGTGCTCCGGGAGCGATTCATCGATGGCTTTTCCGTGGGTTCGCAGTGCAGCGGCAATAATCCTGCGAAAGCCGGCGCTATCGAGTCCCATTTTCTCCAGGTCCTTTCCCGAAGGATAGAGAGGCACAAGTCCACCGGTGTGAAGCGTTTCGCTCCAATCAACATCTTCATCGTCATTGAGTCTTTTGATCCGGTCAAGAGAAGGATGAACAATCTGCAGGACGTTGTTGAAATAAGTGGGCTCACCCGAGACTGCAATCGTCTCCCCGACGTGAAAGACATTTTTCCAATATTGCACTCCTCCAAACCATACGCATTGCATCGAGCCGCTTTCGTCTGCAAGCACAAGCACAAAACGTCCCTTTCTTCCGCCTCCAACAACTCGAAACGAACGAACTTCGCCGACAACTGTGACAAATTGCCGTACATCAGTCACACTGGACGTTATCGGGGGTTGCATCTCCCGGATCTGTTGGATCGTTGCAATTTTGCTCCTGTCCAGATAGCGTCGGGGAACATAGAGGAAGAGGTCGTAGACGGTCGAAATCCCTATCTTCTCCAGCGCCGCCGCCTTCTTCGGTCCGATTCCCTTGATAAACTGAACAGGAGAAACTGGACTCTGAGAAGGCCGGTGTCCGATCTCATCCGATATGGATTGGGTGTTCATGCTGGAAAAGATAATGCGGCACATCGCCATACGCAAGCATTGGCGTTGCACCGCATCAGTAGGAGATTGCGACTGAAGTTAAGCTTGTTTTGCAACTGCCTTCTTCATTTGCCGCTCCCAATAGATATAGAATGGTATGCCGGCGACAAGGAGCAGAAGACCAACCACGGAATCCGCCGTTTGCTCCACAAGCGTGTTATACACAAACCACGTTGCAACAACGATAAACAAGACTGGTACATATGGGTATCCCGGAACGCGGTATGCCGGCTTTGCGTCTGGCATTTTCTTTCGCATAATGAAAATCCCTGCAGCGCCGAGCGCGTAGAAAATCCATCCGGCAAAGATTACATAGGTAAACAACTGATCATATGTCCCGGTCAATGTGAGAAGGCACGCCCATGTACACTGAATAACAAGGGACTTTGCCGGCGTGCGAAATCGCGGATGCACCGACTTCATCGATTGGAAGAAGAGCTTGTCCTTCGCCATCGCATAAAAAACCCTTGCTGTCGTCATGGTGGTTCCGTTGACGGTGCCAAATGTCGAAATCATGACGGCAAGCGCAATCAATACACCACCATACCCGGGGAAGACATTCTCCATCATATCCGCGGCAACGAGATCGGATCCTGCAATGGCGTTAATGGGAAGAATGTATAAGTATGCGAGATTCGTCAGGACATAGATCGCGATAATGATGATGGTCCCCCCGACGAGGGCGCGCGGAATATTCTTCTGCGGGTTCTTTACTTCACCGGCAAGATAGGTAAGGCTGTTCCATCCATCGTATGACCAGAGAGCAGCAACCATAGCAACGCCAATAGCTGCAATCAGATTTCCGGACGATGGAGACCCCCACAAGGGAAAAAAATTCTCCACGCTTCCGGCGCCCACGGTAAATCCCAAAAGGACAATTCCGCCAATGGCTATAACCTTCAAAGAGGTGAAGAGATTCATTACCCGACCGCCGAATTGTACGCCGAAGTAATTCACGGTGGTGACAAGGACGATGGCCGCAATCGCAATGAGGGTTGTCCCAAAATTGTTCAGAGGCGCGATGTTATCAAAAAGCGGGAGTGTCCATTTCGCAAGGCCCGGAGGCATATCCATAAAGTGGACATCGAAAATGCGGCCGAAGTACCGTGCAAAGGCCACAGCGATCGCTGCAATCGATCCTGTCTGATAGACTATGAAGGTTGTCCATCCATACAAGAACGCGGTAAAATCGCCGTACAGCACTCTGAAGAAAACATACTGACCGCCAGCTTCCGGGATTTCGCTTGCAATCTCCGCATTGGTGAGTGCTCCGGCCAGCGTGAGCAATCCGCTGAAGATCCAGACGAACAACATGACCCCGGGAACCTGCACTGTTGCGGCAATGCTCTGAGGGGTGAGAAAAATTCCAGAGCCGATCACTGAACCGACAACGACCATGATGGCGGAGGTAAGTCCGAGACGACGTGCCAGGGTTGGCGATATATTCGACGACTCAGGTATCTGGTCCATGTCTGCCTCTGAATTCTGAAAAAGACTTAATTCATGGACTCAGTTGCCATGAAAGAACGAATTGCGCGGTGGTGCGAAGCGTCTCAAGAGGGGGCTGTGTTGTATGGTCGGCTCATTGGTTCGGAGAAGATAGAGTCTTTTGCATAAAGGTGCAACCTCTCTGCTATGACAGGCGTGGGTGTTGAGCAATATTCTTATTGTCTCTCATTCAGAAAGACCCTATCTTCTCATCAATGTTTCCACGGAATACGGTACCCGGGTTCCTCATTCAGATCTTCGACTTTCACATAGAGCGCGACACTTCCCTTCGTTGCAGATTTACCACTGACCTTAATACGATGGAATCATGAGAAGCTTTGTTCATCCAACAACGGAAAGGTAGCTTATGTCTTCTTCCAAAGAAAGCTGGGGAACTCGTGTTGGACTGGTTCTCGCCATGGCCGGCAACGCGGTCGGCCTCGGCAACTTCCTGCGCTTTCCTGTGCAAGCCGTCAACAATGGAGGGGGCGCATTCATCATCCCCTACCTCGTATCATTTCTTGTTATGGGTATTCCGCTGCTCTGGATCGAGTGGTCGATGGGACGGTTCGGAGGAAAGCACGGACATCACTCGACGCCGTTCATTCTGGATACGATGGACAAAGGACGCTTCTGGAAGTACTTCGGTGTGTTTGGTATTTGGACGAACCTCGCAGTCGCTGCCTATTATTGTTACATCGAGTCGTGGACAATGTCCTACGTCTACCACTCGATTACGCAGAGCTTTTCAGGGTTAACGCAGGGGCAAGTTGCAGCATTCTTCAATGACTATGTCAATATCACAACGAGCACCACAGGCATCCCTTACGAGGCGGTGATCTTCTACATCGCGTGCCTCGTGTTGAATACATGGATTCTTTCACGCGGGTTGAGCGGTGGCGTTGAGAAAACCGCAAAGATCGGGATGCCATTGTTGATCCTCTTTGGAGTTTTCCTGGCTATTCGTGGCTTGACTCTGGGAAGCTCCGGCGCGACAGTGGAACACCCCGATGCAAACGCCTGGGCAGGACTGAATTTCCTTTGGGAGCCGCAATTTGATTCGCTCTCGAATCCAAGCGTCTGGCTGGCCGCAGCAGGCCAGATTTTCTTCACCCTCTCTGTTGGTATGGGAACGATCCACTGCTATGCAGCATACGTC
>QKGJ01000205.1 GCA_003251275.1 Ignavibacteria bacterium | reverse complement strand
ATGCGATGTGGGCCTAGTGAGAATCTGATGGTGTGTTTAAAGGTCGATTCGTTAATGAATAGCCCCGAAGTTTAGTCGGGGCTATTGGAACGAAATGAAGTCAGAGCGGAGCTCTACTTCTTCATTTTCTCCATACCCTCCATCATCTCCGATTTCACCTTTTTGTATCCAGCGGGCGGATCAAAGATTGAGGCGGGAGAGTTTTCCTTTTTGACACTGAGGACGGTTGTTTTCATGCCTGCCATTTCCTGTTGAATCGGGAAGCCTTCCAGGTTTGTCATGGCGGCGGCAACGCTCTTCCCCATTCGCGGAGTCATCGCTGCCATCCGTTTCCCGAATTCCTCCATGTCTTTCCGCATGCCGTCGAATTCTTTTACATCCTTCGTTGTCCAGACCGAGAAAGTTTCCTTCCCGCCCGTCATGACAACGTACTTCGTGCAATTGTAGCCGTTAATTGTCTTTGTCTCACCGGTCCTCTTTACTTCGGGTTCTTCCATCATCCCTCCCATTTGACCCGCCATCATCTTTTCCATCATTTTCCGTTGTTCTTCCGGCATCGATGCCATTTGCTCTTTGATTTCTGCCATTTTTGAGCTCATTGTTTCGTCCACCTGTTTCATCATCTGCTCAAGTTCGCTAAAAGAAATCTCAGAATAGGTCTTGTCCTCGTCGTTTACGGTAATCATCTTCTCCTGGTCAAGACGAAAAATAATCGTGTTCCCCTTTTGCACCATTTTAACTTTGCGGGGCATGTAGTAACTTTTGCTAATGTCCTTCTCTTTTCCCCCGGTCGTTTCCGCTTCCCATGTGACACCCTGGGCAAAAGCACCAAAGGTGAAAACAAAAACGAGTGAAAAGAGAAGTATGCCTTTGATACGTTGGTTCATCATAGATCTCTCCCTTCCAAATTGATTAGTATGAAATGTCTGGCTCTAACGGACGCGCAATGATAATGCCGGTGTGTTTCCTGATCTTTCCAAGATAGTCCGCAAGAGACTCTTCTGATATTTGCACAACCCCCTTCGATAAAGGCGCATGCAGGAACTTCACAACGCCATCGGACCGAACAGCGAGTCCAGTATGTGAAATGTCCAATCCTTCCACCGCGGTCGTGATACCGATGATATCGCCGTCCCTGATCTTGTCCTGCACCTCTCTCACCCGATCCTTCGGAACGAAGTACAATGTTCGGGTTGCCATGACGGATTCTGTGGATTTGATTTGCTGAACAACTCCTTCATCCGATAGACGTGGATAGGCGTCTGCGTGTTGTGTCATGAATTCAATCTTCTTCGGATACACCTCTCCGCCGAGTTCCCTGGAGATGTCCCTCACGATCCCTTTTTCCTGATTGTCGTAGATCCAGTCGCTAAAATAATGGAGGCGGCTCGGATAACCGTCGATGATTCCTCCCCGGTAACGGATACGCTGCAACTCTCTGGTGTACGCTGCGAACGTGGTTGAATCCATCTTGATGCAGCGTGAAAGGGTGAGCGAGTTCTCAACGAATGTTACACAATCGAGTCCTTGCAGATTGATTACCAACTGCTCCTCTCCCTCCTTCTCAAGTGTATGCGCTACGTAGGGGGTTCCCTCAAATGATCTGCCGACCGCAACGATGACTTCTCCGATTGGCTTCGCGGAGAGCGACTTCGATACGGCAAGGGAGAACTTCTGCCGACAGATCTGTTCATCCTTTTCCCCGCCCAATGCGACAGTGTAACCGGCTACAACACAAAGACAGAATATGAATTTTCTTGAACGCATCAGAATGGTGATTCCTCCGGGCCTGCCGGGATCATCGCGGGAGAATCGAACGCCCGGTTTTCGAAACGTGCGTACTGATGTACGAATGTGAGCGTCACATCTCCAACGGGACCATTCCGCTGCTTCCCGACGATAATTTCTGCAACACCGTATGCTTCCTGACCCGAAGCAGAATTCGGGTCCTCATATTTTTCTTTCCGATGCACGAACGCCACCACGTCTGCGTCCTGCTCAATCGCTCCCGATTCACGAAGATCCGAAAGGATCGGACGCTTATCAGTTCTACTCTCAACCGCACGGCTTAGTTGTGAAAGAGCAACAACGGGAATATTCAGTTCCTTGGAGAGTGCTTTCAGCGAGCGGGAGATTGCAGAAATTTCTTTTTCCCTGCTCTCTGCACCACGAGGCCCCTGCATTAGTTGGAGGTAGTCGACGACGATGAGGCCGATGTTTTTATCGACTTTCAGGCGCCGTGCTTTCGCGCGGAGTTCGAGAATCCCGAGACTGGCTGTGTCGTCGATATAGATCTGCGTGTTCGCGAGTCTTCCTGCCGCGATGCTCAGATGTTTCCAGTCATCCTCGGGGAGACGTCCTGTGCGCACTTTATGTGCATCGACGCGCGCCTCTGCACAGAGCAGGCGCATGACCAGTTGCTGTGTGGACATTTCAAGGGAGAAGATCGCAACGGGCACTGCTTTTACGCGATCGAGCGCTGCATTGCGCGCGATGGAAAGAGCGAAAGCGGTCTTTCCCATGCTCGGTCGGCCGGCAATAATAATAAGATCAGAGTTTTGCCATCCACCCGTAAGGCTATCAAGTTCGCGGAACCCCGACGGCACACCGGTGACACCGCTATGAGTACCGTGAATGCTTTCAAGAACGCCGAGCGTATCATGGACAGCGTCGCCCATCGAGATATAGCTCTTCTTCAGTCGTCGTTCGGAAATCTTAAAGATCGCCTGCTCCGCTTCGTCGAGCAATTCGAAGGCGTCTTCAGTCGGGCTGAACGCACGCGTCGCAACCATGGAGCTGGCAGAGATAAGGCCGCGCATGAGTGCTTTTTCGAGAACGATCTTCGAATGAAATTCGACGTTGGCCGCAGAGGTGACCCGCATCGTCAGTTCAACCAGATAGGTTTCGCCTCCCACAACTTCCAGGTGACCGCGTCGTCGCAACTCCTCCGAAAGGGTGATGGTGTCCACCGGCTCACTCCGCTCGAACAACCCCAGCATCGCCTGGTAGATTTTCCGATGATAGTCGGCGTGAAAGGCGTCCTCATCCAGAATCTCGATGACCTTTGTGATCGCCTCTCTATCGACGAGCATCGCGCCAAGCACCTGCGCTTCGATCTCCACGGCCTGCGGCGGAATACGGCCTTCTCCGGCGGTCACGCTTGCGAGCGTAATGCCTGTTTCTCTTCGTATCACTCCTTCAGCCATACTAAAGATCTATTCTTGATTGAAGATTCACTTCTTATTCTTCGCGACCAGCTCATCGTGCAGTCTCTTCACCGCCTGCACATCTTCCCAGGCGGGACGTTTCCAGTTCGGGTTCCGAAGAAGTGCAGCGGGGTGATACGTTACCATCACCGGAGTTCCGGCAAAGAGTAATTGCTTCCCGCGGAGACGACCCAGGCTTTCCTTCGTTCCAAGGAGGTTCTGCGCCGCTACAAGTCCGAGGCAGAGAATCACTTTGGGTCGGATCAACTCGATCTGTTTCTTCAGATACGGGATGCAGAGTTCCACTTCTTCGGGCAACGGATTCCGGTTATTCGGCGGACGGCACTTCAGAATGTTGGCAATAAAGACGTCTTCTCGCTTAAAGCTGATTGCCTCAAGAATCTTGTTGAGAAGTTGTCCTGCCCTTCCGACGAATGGTTCGCCCTGGGCATCTTCATCCGCTCCGGGCGCTTCGCCTACCAGCATGAACGTCGCTTTCGGGTTTCCGACGCCAAATACAAATTTAGTTCGGGTGTGGCCGAGTGAACATTTGACGCAATTACAGATTTGGCTGTTCAGATCATCGATAGAAGAGGCGTTTGCCCACGGCTCGTTGGAAACTGGTGTGGCTTCAGTCGGTTGTTCAAAGAGTAAGGGTTCCGCGAGCGGGTCAGCTTTTTTCTGTTTCATTGGTGCCTCCGTTGAAGGAAGAGCTGCATCAGCAAGAAGTGTATCGCCAAAAAGAGAACGTTCCTCCTCCAGGAACACCCGGACATCCCGGATGACACATTTCACAGTTGCTCTCTGGTCTTCTTCTTTTTGATCTGGCATTTTTCTACTTCAAGAGCGGAACGACGCGATCCAGAATCTGGTGAGCGATATTGAATTTGGAGTCCTTTGGCAATCGTTCCTGCATTCCATCTGATGAAATGAGCGTGACGACGTTTGTGTCTTCGTCGAAGCCAGCACCATCGACATTGGGGTTATTCAGAATGATCAAGTCCAGATTCTTGGCTGCAAGCTTCTTGCGCGCATGAGCGACATCGCTTTCCGTTTCAAGGGCAAAGCCAACCATTACCTGCTTCTTTTTCCTGCTTCCAAGGCTTTTCAAAATATCGGGATTGGCTTTCAGTCGCAGGACGATCTGCTCCTTCTCTTCGCGTTTCAGTTTCTGTTGGGAGGGTGTTGCCGCAGCGTAATCTCCGACAGCCGCTGCCATGAGCACACTGTCAGCGTTCGGGAATTCCTTTTCCATCGCTTTTTGCATTTCCCCGGCCGTATGGACATCAATGCGCTTTACGTTGCGGGGTGTTCGCAAATGAACCGGGCCACTGACAAGTGTCACGTTTGCTCCCCGTTGAGCTGCTGCATTCGCGAGGGCGAATCCCATCTTTCCCGAAGAGCGGTTTCCTATGAAGCGGACCGGGTCGATCGGTTCGTAGGTTGGGCCTGCGCTGACCAGCACCTTCCTATCGCGAAGGTCCTGGTGCGTGTGTTCAAGAATGCCATCTGTCCATCTGACAATCTTTTCGATCTCTGGCAGGCGGCCCTGGCCGGAAAGGCCGCTGGCCAATTCGCCTTCTTCCGGATCCAGAATAAAGCACCCTGTCTCCCGAATGATA
>QKGJ01000365.1 GCA_003251275.1 Ignavibacteria bacterium | reverse complement strand
TCAGACCTTCGCCTGGTCCATTTGGACGCTTAGGATTAGTTATTATGTGACATTTTTATCAAAACCACTTTTTTTTGGCTCCCCTTGACAAAGTACACTCACATATATATATTGACAGCGTTCACTGCGCGCCCGCAGGAGCAATCCACCATCGACACTTCGATCACATTATAGGAGATGCATGCCGGGGGCTATTGATACAACTTACCAAACACCTTTCCATTTTTTTTCGCAGATGACTCTCGTGACTTCTGTGTGTTCCCGTGAAGTTCATTGACTGTTGACCGCTGTTCTTCAATAATGAGTAGCAGTTGTTGAAGACGTGTATTGCGCAACCCACGAATAGGTTACTTGGTTTCTTCACCATCGAATTAAACACGGGTTAGAGTTTCTCATTCTACTGCATTTCGTCAGCATGTCCGTGAGTCAAGCTTGTTTCCTGTACACCTTGGTTAACGTGATAATTCTTAGCGAAACACGTTGGACCAAATTAGTAAAACCTCATCTAATCCATTTCAATGGAGGTTCGCATGTTAGTTAAAAAAATATTTCTTCTGACTTTTGTCCTGGTGCTGGCCCCGGCATTAGCGTTTGCCGGAACAACAGGAAAACTGACAGGGAAAGTCACCGACAAAGAAACCAAGGAGCTCCTGATCGGCGCAAATGTTGCGGTCGAAGGAACGACCTTGGGTGCTGCGACGGACATCAATGGCGAATATACAATCTTGAATGTCCCCGGGGGAGTCTATACTCTTCGCGTAACATTTGTTGGATATACTACCCAAACGGTATCCAATGTTCGCGTGAATAGCGACTTGACAACGAACATTGACATTCCTCTTTCGAGTGAAGCAGTGACGTTGGAGGCGATCGAAATCGTCGCAGAAAGTCCCCTCATCAACAAGGACTATACAAACACTTTAACAGTCAAATCGACCGAGGAAATAGCAAACCTCCCGGTTCGTGGTATTGCAGATGTTGTTGGGCTACAGGCATCCGTGGTACAGAATGAGGGAAATAATCTTCTGTATGTTCGAGGCGGACGATCGACAGAGGTGAGCTATGTTGTCGATGGCGTTCCAGTTAACAGCCCACTCTCTGGTGCGGCGGGAAATTCTTTTTCCGGAATCAATCAGAACACCGTTGAAGAACTGAAAATCCAGACCGGCGGTTTTAATGCCGAGTATGGAACCGCGATGTCCGGTGTCGTAAACCTGAACACACGGAGCGCCGGAACAAAGTACACAGTCTCGGCTGAGGTAGTTACCGACGCTATCGCAGGAAGTAACAAGCTCGGGAGCGACAAGAGCTTTGGGTACAATGTCGGCAACCTCGCAGTTGGCGGACCGATCGTTCCTGGAAATGATGTTGCGACCCTGTTTTTGTCTGCAGAACGGAGATCGTTAAAGGATAACGATCCAAAAGCTGTAGGTGGTGTCAAGCCGAATAACGAGCTGCGGAGTTGGAACTTTGGTGGAAAATTATCCATCAAACCGGTTAACGAGCT
This sequence comes from Ignavibacteria bacterium, assembly GCA_003251275.1. Classification (GTDB taxonomy): domain Bacteria; phylum Bacteroidota; class Ignavibacteria; order UBA10030; family UBA6906; genus SZUA-287. Next base: position 3,337 of record QKGJ01000365.1, on the reverse strand, counting down.
GGATATTAAGATTGGCGGAAATTACTACGGCGAAAAAGGGAACAGCTGGATCAATTCTTATCGGCAGTTTGATCCAGAACACAACCCCAAGTTCGACAACAACTCTTTCTCGGGATATCTTCGACTTACACACACGCTCGGTGCCAACCTCTTCTATACTTTGCAGGGGAGCTACTTTACTGACAAAACTGAAACGGGGGACGGAGTCTGGTTTGACAACCTATTGGCATACGGTGATCCTGTGCTCAATCCATCGCATACAAGTGTTGGTACAAACGCCGGACTTGTTTTTAGCCTTGCACCGCCTCCAGGATTTGTATACGATGAGTACCTCAAGTCGAGCTCACGTGTAATTACTGCTGCGGGTGATATTAATTTCCAGGCTGGTGATCATTTCCTCAAAGCTGGTGGCGAGGTCCGCCTCAATAGAATTCGACGATACAACGTTGGAACTCCTCTTCAATTGGCCGATCCGAATACTGGCGCAATATTGGGGTGGCAAGGATATCGGAATCAAAGCACCCAGTACTATGGGTATTCCTTTGACGGTCAATCGGAATATGATGGTGAAGATGACTTCTTCGGAAGCAGGAAAGAAGGCCCGAAAAAGCCAATCTACATTTCCGGTTATATCCAGGACAAAGTTGAATTGTCTGACCTAGTTTTGAATTTCGGATTCCGTGTTGACCATTTCAATGCAAAAGAACAAGTTGTGAAAGACCCGGATAATCCATTCGGTCCGAAGTTCATGCCCGACGGGGTCACGATCAATCCTGAGGGAGGAATTTTCGGTCCGGAAGATCTTGTTGAGTCTTCGTCATTCACAACCGTAAGTCCAAGGCTTGGATTTTCGTTCCCAGTAACGGATAAGGCTATCTTCCATGCACAGTATGGGACATTCCTGCAGATGCCTCCGTTGCAATACGTTCTTATCAGCAAGACATGGGCGGATTATTATATGAGCGGTGACGCAGGTTTCTCAACGCGTATCCCCAATCCAAACCTGAAGCCTGAAAGAACTGTCTCCTATGAATTGGGCTTCAAGACACTGCTCACGGACAATGCTTCATTCAGCGTTACGGGATTCTACAAGGATGTAAAGGATCTCATTCAGTCGAGGAATGTCGGGACTGCAACCGCTCCGGCTTTCCCCAGTAGCTATGAGACATTTGTGAATGTTGACTTTGGTACGGTGAAAGGGTTCGACATTATTTTCGAACTTCGCAGGACTAAGAATCTGGCAGTGGTCTTGAATTACACGCTCGGATTTGCGAACGGGACAGGTTCAGATCCGAATACACAATCGCGACTTTCCTGGATTCAAACGGCGAATCCGAAGGTCGTCGTCCCCTTGGATTTCGATCGTCGACATGTTGGCTCGATTAACATCGATTATCGGACATCGCCAACAGACAAGTCGATTTTCCAAAAAGCAGGCGCATCGTTACTATTTACGTTCAACAGCGGCATACCATATACGCGATCGGTCATTACCAACCCATTCTTTGGTGGTGTGACTGAAGTCCGGCCAATTGGACCTATCAACGGTGCAACCACACCATGGAATTTCCGGTTTGATTTGCAGGTCGACAAAGGATTCAGCCTAGGAGCGGTGGACTTTGTCCTGTCTCTCTCAGTACTGAATGTCCTCAACGCTGATAATGTCATTGGTGTTGACAGACTTGGTTTTGCAGGAGGAGTTGCTTCCCCGACAGGGATCGATCCTGCGGGAACCATAAACGGAGTATACCGTGGGACGGGATTACCTGATAACTCTGGGTGGTTAGAAACGCAGGAAGGTCAGGCTTGGATTGCGGCGAACCAGACCTCAGTCGTGAATGGTATCACCTACACGAATCCGGTGCAAGTATTCCAGAATCGTGAAAACAACCCAGCTAACTTCGGGATACCAAGACAAATTCGCCTCGGTTTGAGACTTGAATACTAAGAATCAGGATGAGAAAAACGTACGTTCTAGAACCCAGGAGATTTTAATTATGAGAAGAACACTTTTTATAACACTAGCGTTTCTTTTTGTTTGTGGCCTGCTCTCATGGAGCTCGGCCAGTGCAAAAGATCGCCCCGGCCAAACCGCATCGGGGGTCGCGAAGACCACAATTAGCGGTGACTATCAATTGATGAATGTCAATCGAATCTCGACGCCTATCCGAAATAACGGGTCATTCAATCGTGATCCCGGAACAGGAAATGCAGGTTTCGAATGGCCGAAGGGGACTGGCAACACTGCAAACTATGCCTCAGGTCTGTGGGTTGGTGGAAAGAGGGGTGGAGTTGTGCGTGTTGCAGTTGCGGAATACGCCTACGAATACGATGCGGGTCCAATAATCAACGGCCAGCCTGCGGATCCTGCCAATTCACGTTATCGAGTCTATTCTATACGGCGTGGAGACGACAGAACCAATAGTGTTGACTATGCCGCTTGGCCGTGGGAAGATGGCGCACCAGTGGTGAAGGCAGCGGATGGAACCGACAGTCTTGATGACACGGGCAACAGGATACCTGAGTTGATTGGAGACCAGACAATCTGGTGTGTATTCAACGACGCGGATCCGGCGGTTCATACCAACATGAATACTCCTCCGCTCGGAATTGAGGTTCAGCTGACAGCATTCGCATTCAATCGCGGTGACGCTCTCGGCGATAACATCTTCTACAAGTGGAAGTTTATCAATAAGAGTGGAGAGTCCATTGACTCGACGTATGCCACAATCTGGACCGACATCGATCTGGGAGATTCCGGAGATGATCTGGATGGTTGTGACACGCTACGCGGAATCGGATATACATATAACGATGGTGTTGACGGAGTGTATGGTGCCCAGACACCAGCAACAGGCTTTGACTTCCTGCAGGGTCCCCTTGTTCCCGGAGCGCCGACAGACACGGCCCGATTCCCTGATGGGCGTATATTCCCTGGTATGAAGTTGCTCAAAATGACCTCCTTCATTAAGTACAACAATGACGCAACTCCGCTTGGCAATCCCCAAAACGGTCAGGAAGTCTACTTCTACCAGCAGGGTGTGGATAGAAATGGCGCACAAATTCTCGATAATAACGGAAATCCTACCAAATTCATGTTCCCTGGCGATCCAAATCTACCCCTGAGCCCTACAAATTGGGTTGAAGCGGCTGGAACTGGCGGTGACCGCCGATTTTTGATGACTGCAGGTCCATTCACTATGGCTGATGGGGACGAACAGGAGATCGTCGGTGCGAATTTCATCGCATTCGGTGCTTCTCCTCCCCAGAGCGTAACGGCCCTTCAAAATGCTGATGCGGCCATTCAGACAGCGTATGACCTGAATTTCAAGCTGTC
>QKGJ01000364.1 GCA_003251275.1 Ignavibacteria bacterium | reverse complement strand
GGGTCGGAATCACGGGGGGTATTGGTAGTGGAAAGACTGAGGCCGCCATGGTCTTCAAACATCTTGGGCGGATCGTCCTCTCGGCAGACGACATTGCCCGATCTCTGACAGATTCGGAGGAATCCATTCAGGAAAAGATACGCGCGCTATTTGGAGAAACGGTTTTCTCGGAAGATGGCCGCCTTGATCGACGAAAGCTCTCCGAGAACGTCTTTTCCAATCCTGTTCGTCTGCGTCAACTCAACAACCTTATTCACCCATACGTTTTCCAGGCAATCGATGATGAAATCTCAAACCTTCCCGGAACATCTGTCTTTCCATTTGTTGTGATCGAGGCCGCGTTGATCTTTGAGACAAGGATGGACGAAAGATTGGATTATGTGATCGTGATTGATGCGGATGCAAGAGAACGGCTTTCGAGGGTCACAAGAAGGGATCAGTTAACCGATCTTGAAGTTCGGCGTCGGATGAAAATGCAGTTGCCGCCATCGGAGAGCAGAAAGCTCGCGGACTTTGTTATTGAAAACAATGGTTCCCTAGAGGATTTGCAGGGACGAGTTCGTTTTCTCAACACCCTCTTCACACAAATGGCAGGAAAGTTATCTCGGTGAACTTGGTCGACAGAGACGCGGCAAACATATTCCATACCTACAAACGCCTCCCTCTTCACATTGAGCGAGGGGAAGGCTCTTACCTGATCACGAAAGACGGCGATCGATACCTTGATATGTTCGCAGGAATTGCCGTCAACGCTCTTGGCTATAATCATGCTATTGTGAATGCAGCAATTCTCAACCAGGTTGGAAAGTATCTTCATGTATCTAACATGTTCTATCAAGAACCTCAAGTCCTCCTCGCAGAGCGACTCCTCCAGGAATCCGGATATTCCAAGCTGTTCTTCTGCAATAGTGGGACGGAAGCGATGGAGGGAGCTTTGAAGTTGGCGCGCAGGTGGGGAAGTCCGAAGGGAAAACGGACGATCATCGGGCTGTCCGAGTCCTTTCATGGACGCACCTATGGTTCTTTGTCGATCACCGGACGGGACAAATATCGAGAAGGGTTTGAGCCATTCCTTCCCGGTACAACCATTGCAAAATTTAACGACGTTGCTTCACTCGAGAAACTCACCTCGGCAGAGACGCTTGCGGTGGTTGTAGAATTTGTCCAGGGGGAGGGAGGCGTGAATCCGGTGTCAAAAGAGTTCGCGTCGGCACTGCGGGAATTGCAAAAGAAATACGGGTTTCTCCTTATCGCAGATGAAATACAAACGGGAATTGGCCGCACAGGAAAGCTGTTCGCATTCAATCATTTCGATATTACTCCTGACATCGTCGTGGTGGCAAAGGCTTTGGGCGGCGGCCTTCCCCTTGGTGCGTTTCTGGGATCAAAAGAGCTTGGCGATGTACTAACCCCCGGGGTTCACGGAACAACGTTTGGCGGCAACCCGGTCGCTTGCGCTGCAGGGTTAGCAACCCTCGTGCAGATTCTTGACCATGGTGTGATGAGGAATGTTCAGACCGTTGGTGCGCATATGAAGAACCAGTTCGGGATACTTCAAAGCAGGTTCCCCCAGAAAATCAAAGAAGTGCGAGGTCTCGGTTTAATGCTCGGTGTTGAGATGTACGCAGACGCGACGACGATTGTTGATTCCTTGCAATCAAGAAGAGTCCTCGTCAATCTCACGCAGGGGACAGTATTGCGCTGGATTCCGCCGCTGAACCTGACTGTGGCTGACGCTGAACTCGCTCTCGCTTCCTTCGAATCAACCCTCCAATAATAACTTATCTGTGATAACTGATGGATTTTCCTCGTTTTGCCGCGGAATCGATGGAAGTCTTCCGCCATGTTGACATTCCATGATGCGAATACTATATTCCTGCCAGCCGTTACCGACATACATTTTCTTTCACAATAATCGGAGGAATGTTATGCGAATGAAGCTTGCTACAATCGCGCTACTGATGGTTTCACTAAGTAGCCTGACACTAGCGGATGCAAAGCCCGGTGGGTTTGCACGTCAGGCAGCGATGGGTGGCTCTCAATTCGGATCAGGTGTCGTATTAAACCCATTCATCATGGATGATCCGTCGCAGATGTTCGTAAACCCTGCATATCAATCAATGTACAAGGATTACTTCTTTTCAAACATCGGTGGTGGAACGCTCCTTGGTTCTTCCACAAGTGATAATGGTTATGGACTGCAGAACGCTGGCGTCAATTTTTCTCTCGGACGTGAGTGGTCCCTTGGTGCTATATTCAGTTACGATCCATCTGCTGTCAACGGCCTATCAGCACTGCTGGATCCTACTGTCCTTCCGTTCGGAATTACACCCATAACGCAAAGGGCAACGCAGACAATTCCATCAGTGTTGAACACATGGGAATTGATTGGCTCGTATGATGCCGGTGCGTTGGATCTTGGTTTTGGAGTTACGTATGGCTACGCATGGACGGACAGTAAAACTCAACTGTCTGCGCCGAATCCTATCGGCACCTCGGAAAGCGAAGCTTCTGCAAACATGCTCGGCGTACGTGTCGGTGCAAATTACGACATGGGCGGAGGATCCTCTATCGAGGGGGCGTTTTCTTTTCGAATGGATAAAGTGAAGGATATTGCAAAAGTTGATTCCCCGCTCGTCGGACCAACCGGAGAATATTCTGCAAGCGCAACAGAAATCATTTTCCATGGACGGGCAAAGTTGAAGATGTCCAACAAAGTCAACTTCGTTCCATATGGTTTCCTCGCAATTGTCAATGGAGAACCGAAGGAGGATCAGGCTCCGCGAGGACTTATGCCCACACGCTTCAAGATCGATGCATCCGCATTGGCCTATGGAGTCGGTCTCGGGGGTGAGTATCGAACACCGGACTTTTACCTCGCGGGAGGAATAAGCTACCAACATGCCGATGTCAAGGTTGAGCACGGTGATACTTCTCAAACGAAGAACACAGTGTCCTACAACGCCATCCCGACGATAAATCTGGGAGCAGAGTGGATGTTGACAGATTGGATGTCCGCGCGCGCCGGGTATTTTCGTTCCATGGGAAATGCCAAAAACGAAGTGGAAGCGCGGGGAATTACAACCGAGCAAACAATGACCTTGCCTTTCTCAAACATTCTAATTGGAGGGCTCAACCCTTCAACATGGGATGGCATTGTCACTCTCGGCGTTGGTTTCCGTTTTGGAAATTTCTCCCTGGACGCAACATTGAGCGAAGAAGCTCTTCGACGAGGACTCGGGCTCATTGGTGCAGGAGATAATCTTAACACATTCGGTTACATGAACGCATCGTATAATTTTAACTAAACATCGTTCTTCGATAACACAGCGCGAGGGCGATTGCATTGCAATCGCCCTTTGCATTTTATCTCCCCGCGTTTCGATTTCTTGTTTTGACATTGAACTTGTCGTATATTGTGCCCAATTCTTCCTCGGATGGCTCTCTTATTTGAGTAATGCCTGATCAACTTCTAGACAAACCACACTGCCATTGCGCGGTGTTTGGTGTTTTCGGACATCCTGCTGCGTCGCAAATCACGTACTACGGCCTTCTCGCACAACAGCACCGCGGGCAGGAGGGGTCGGGAATTGTTACGTCTCATTTTGATGCCGAAAAGAAAAAGCACCGATTTCATGTGCATAAGGATTTTGGATTGGTGAATGATGTGTATCGGGATGGAAAGGTCTTTACCGAGCTGTTGCGTGGATCGAGCGCGATAGGGCACAACCGGTATTCCACCGCAGGGTCTGCCGACAATAAACTCAACATTCAGCCATTCACAGTCAATTACAAACGAGGAAACATCGCTGTTGCCCACAACGGCAACCTCACGAACTTCCGACAAATCCGTCGGACCTTGCAAGAGGACGGAACGATTTTTCAAACGACCTCTGACACCGAGATCATCCTTCATCTCATTGCCCGAAGCAAAAAAGAGACGCAACTTGAGCAAATTCAAGATGCTTTAAGCCAGATCGAAGGAGCATTTTCCCTTGTTATCCTGACTGACACAATGCTGATTGCGACACGGGATCATTCCGGGTTTCGGCCCCTCGCGCTTGGCAAGAAGGAAAATGCCTTCGTGGTGGCTTCTGAAACGGTTGCTTTTGACATTATCGATGCCGAATACGCTAGAGAAATCGCACCGGGTGAAATAGTGATTGTCGATGAGAGTTCACAGGAGACAGGTCAAGTAAAGTCGTTGCGTATCGATAGTCGCCCCTCAAAACCTCATCATTGCATCTTTGAGTACATCTATTTCTCACGTCCAGACAGCCATATATTCGGCCACAGTGTGGACAAGGTCAGGCGAAAGCTCGGGAAAACCCTCGCTGAGGTTGCGCCGGTTTCCCCGCAAGATCCTGATGACAAGCCGATTGTAATCAATGTCCCCGATTCGAGTAACACCGCAACGATGGGCTTTGTGCAACAAACGGTAAAAGGTGGTGGAACAGCAAAGCTGGAAATCGGCTTAATCCGCAGCCACTATATCGGAAGGACGTTTATTCAACCCTCGCAGGACGTCCGGCAAAACAAGGTAAAGACAAAATTCAACATCGTGCGTGGAGTCCTGAAGGACCGGGTTGTGGTCATCGTGGACGACTCCATCGTGCGGGGAACAACTTCCAAACAGCTCGTTCAGCTGGTGAAGCAGGCGAAGCCAAAAGAAGTTCACTTCCGTGTGACTTCGCCGCCAATCAAATATCCGTGTCATTACGGAATGGATTTTCCCAACCCGTCGGAGCTTATTGCCAATCAGTGTGACGGCGATACCGAAAAAATCCGCGCGTCCCTAGGCGTCGACAGCCTGCAGTATATGTCCCTGGATGATCTCTTGGGCTCCGTTCCCACGGAAA
>QKGJ01000339.1 GCA_003251275.1 Ignavibacteria bacterium | reverse complement strand
CAAAAGCAGTACGACAAGGCGGAGGAGAGCATTCTGAAAGAACTTGCCAAGAATGATAAAAACGAAGAAGCCTGGTATATGCTTGGCGAGATTCGGTATGAAACAAAGAAATATGCTGAAATGAATGACGCTTTTATGCGGACACTTGCTCTGTCGCAGGATCATGCCGAAATGATTGACAAATACAGGCTCAGCGCCTGGGGTGACTTGTTTAACCAGGGAGTGAATGCTTTTAACGAGGGGAAGACTGACAAAGCAAACTACATCAAATCGGGTGAGAAATTTGCACTTGCGACGACGATGGTACCGGATTCAAATCGAGCATACTACATGGCAGGGTTTTCCTACTATGCTGCCAAAGATTTTGAGAACGCTGAGAAATGGCTGAACACTTCCGCGAACAATGACCCCAAAGACAAAGACGCCGCTTCGTTGTTGGGGAGGATACATTTTGAAAGAGCCGGTGAAGCGAAAAGGGCGGGGAATGATGGCATGGCCAATTCGGAATATCTGACGGCTGCGGGCTTTTTTGAAAAAGTGTACAATGCCGATCCTGCCGATCAGGACAATATCACGCTCCTGATTGATGCGTACCAGCTAGCCAACAAGGAAGAGAAGGCATTAGCAATTGCCCGGGATGCTGTGACGAAGGATCCGGACAAGTTTGTGTATCGATTCGCGTATGGAGTCTTTCTTCTTAAGTCTGAGAAGTTCGCCGAGAGTTCAGAACAATTTCAGAAGGCCCTTGACATTGAGCCGGGTGATCCGGATGCGACGTACAACCTGGGTGTTGCATTTCTCAATTGGGGAGTCGCGATGAAAGAAGCGTCTGATAAGAAAGCGGCTACTGCAAAGTCCAATGACAAACCGGATCTTTCCTACAAGGAAAAGTTTAAGGCTGCATTGCCATACTTAAAAGAATCGGCAGAAACGCGTTCTGATGACGCGACTCTTTGGTTGCAATTGGGGAGAGTCTATGCCAACCTGAATATGTTGAAGGAATCAAAGGACGCGTTCGACAAGGCAGACAAGATCACGAAAGGTAAGTGAGCGTTACGAAACAGTTCTGAGAAAAGCCCGTTCCCCCATGCGGTGGACCGGGTTTTTTTATTAATATCAAGGAGATTCATCATGGCAGATCAGCCAGCCGGACAGCAGATCAATATTGAACTGGGGGAAAAAGAAGCCGAGGGGATTTATTCCAACCTCGCGATTATCACCCATTCACCTGCGGAATTCGTTATCGACTTTACGCGCGTTCTTCCTGGAGTTCCCAAGGCGAAGGTTCATGCCCGCCTTATCATGACTGCACAGCATGCGAAGTTGCTCATGAGGGCTCTCGAGGACAACATCAGCAAGTATGAAGGAAAATTTGGAGAAATCAAAGTTCAAGGTGATTTGCCCGGAACCCCATTCGGGATTCAGCCGGTTATGAAGGATGAGAAGGTTCACTAGCGACAGAGGTGCAGATGGTATCAGCCAACATGGGCAAGTATTGATCGCGAAGTGCAACCACTTTGTGATGATCGTTCTCCTTGGGGGATCTTTCTTCGGCTGCAGCGATCCGCTCGAGCCGAAGGCACCGTCATGGGACGTGGAACTTACCGTCCCGCTGGTGAATCGAAAGTACACTCTCGCCGAGCTTGTCGCGCGCGATACCTCTCTTCTCCGAGTTGGAACAGATAATCAAATCTTCTTTATCTCGTCGTCGGATATTCCCGCCACGGTAATCGGGACCAGCATCACTCTCGATGTTCCCGATACATCATCCCAGGTTGAACTAGGGCCTCTTGAGATATCCTCATTCAGTAGTAGTGCGGGAATCTCCTTTCCATGGCTCCCTGGTGGCACAACGACACCAATACCTGATACGACAATTCAGATTGCAGGTCTACAGAATTCCATAAGCGGTTTTCTATCCCTGACGATTGAGGAGGGAATACTCACTCTCAGCCTCAGCAATAATTTGCCGGTTCCCGTTACGGTTCTTGGGCCGCTCCAGCTGGGTGATGGACAGGGTCGGACGTTGGCAATCGTGACGCTGAATCCCGCAACTATTCCACCTTCCGGGGTGGGTGTCGGATCCGATAACCTGGCTGGGCGGACAACTGATAATAGCATCACCATAGGTTCTGTCGATCTTCACATTCAGGGGAGTCCCTCCCCTGTTCAGATTCCAACGGGGGATCTGTTTACATTCTCGATTCAAACAGCAGGCTTGTTGGTACGAAGAGCAGAGCTAGCATTTATTCCGGCACAAACGCTTATCTCGAACGACACGGCATCGTTGTCAATTGCCGACTCAACCCTTGCACGACTTGCCGTGTTTAGTAGTGGAGATCTCGAGCTCGGGTTTACGAACAGCGTAAATCTTGACCTGGTGTTCTCTTATCAGCTTCCCCAATTGCAACAAATGATCGGAGGACAGTTTATTGGCTTTCGAGATAGCATTTTTCTTCCTGCTCTCGGTTCCGGCAGTGTGACTCTCCCCATGGGAGGCCGACGGATGCAATCTCAGAATGGCGATCTCATCAGGTCCCTCGAAGTGTATGGGTCAGTCAGAATTCCAACCGGTTCAACCACTCCTGTGACGATAAACGACACGGACAAGATTAACATTTCCGTTTCAAGCATGAGTCCGATCGTCATTGATTCTGTCGAAGGAGTTGTGAAACCAACGTGGATATCGGTCCAGCATTCCACTCCGCTCGATCTGGGAGACTTTCGGAAGCAGTTCTCCGGGATGATCTCAATTCCTTCCGCATCATTGGACATCAATGCGATTACATCGTCAGGATTTCCAGTTGATCTATACGTTTCCATCGGTGCGGCCGTTGATAGCCTGGGTACAATGACATGGATTTCAATTCCGGCAGGTGAACGACGTGTCAATCCGGGAGGAAACACAATTTCGCTCGACCCTGCACAAGTCGGACAATTCCTCGGTCAGATTTCGCAGTCGTTTCCGGAATCTCTCGTGGTTGTAGGCAACATCCTCGTCAATCCACCGGACGTGTACTCGCCGACGCTGTCGGGTGTCGGTTCCATTGGTCCGACCAGTGGATTCCGGGGAACGATCGATCTTGACCTTCCTTTAATCGTGGGCGTGACTAGCGGCGTTGTCAGGGATACTGTCGCATTTGGAGACTCCGACGGCGATGGGGAGACCGATTTCGACATCGATCGTTCCACATTCGATAGGCTCAATTACGGACGTGTCTTTTTTGAGTTAACGAATGGTTTGCCTATTGAAGTCCGTTTTCGAATGCACTTTCTGGATCAATCCCTCATCCGACTACTTTCCGTTCCACAGGCGGCGGAAATCAATGCGGCATCTGCCCAAATTGACGGACAGGGATTTGTGACGCTCCCTTCGAATGTTCGCGCAATCATCGAATTGAATCAGGATGAGGTAAACAAATTTCACCCTTCTGAGTTCATGGGTCTCGAGTATTTTCTCGCGACTGCGGGAAATGGATCGATCGTTCGCTTGCGCACAATCGATTCTGTCAGGGTTCGTGTTTGGACAACGATTTCGTTAAGGGCAAACCAATAAATGCGATACCGGACTCCATATTGGATTTTACCTTTTGCAGTCATGGTTTTCTCTACAGGGGTCTTTGGCGGTGAGAAAACCAGCATTCGCGCAATCGGAATGGCAGGTGTGGTTGCGAGCACGTCGTACGGACTCGACGCCTCTGGAGGCAATCCAGCTAATCTCGCTCGTCGTGATGATTGGACGGTCGAACTTGGGCTTCTCCATTTTGGATTGTACGCCGCGAGCGATTTTCTTTCCTACGATATCTACACAAAATACTTTACGGGAACAGAAGGAGGGGAGGGAAGAGTGCCGGTTTTTCTTGATAACGCGGCGAAGCAGGAAATTCTGGCCGAGTTTGATGGTCCTCTGGGAGGAATGAATATCGGTTTTGAAACGCTTCTGTTTGGCGTGGCGGTGAAAGCAACACCTTCGGTTGGATTGGCTTTCACGGTCCGAGAACAGGTAAGGGGTTTTATGGAAATGCCCCGCAACTATCTGGAGTTCCTCTTCGTCGGGAATCCAGCGGGTTCTTTGTACGATCTTTCAGGATTACAATTGAAGGGTTCCTGGCTCCGAACGTACGGACTTTCTGTCGGCTTTGAAATTCCTCTTCTGAATTCGAGGTCCGATCTCACGATCGGAGTAACGGGAAAACTCGTGCATGGATTCTCCACCTACAGCACCGTGAGTAGAGATACAAGAGTGGAAACAGAAGAAAACGGAACGTTAATCGGAGAGTTTCACTTTGCCACACAGCATGCCGGCATTGATTTCGACGAGGCGAGGAAACTGAACGAGTACGGACTATTCCTTTCGCCGGCGGGGACCGGTTTTGGTGTTGACTTTGGCATTACCGCCTCACTGAATTCTTTTCTTTCCACCTCACTGAGCGTTACAGATATTGGCGCGATAAAGTGGAGAGATCATGCGCGTGAATCGATTGTCGACACCTCACTGATCATCGATGACATCCTCTCTGTTGATCAGAGGAAAGCGATCGATCGCGTAATCTCTCACCAAGAGAGATCGATTCCTTCATTCTCGACGTCGCTTCCAACTCTCGTACGGTTGGGATTCGCACTTCAACTGGACCGGGTTCCTCGACTGGCTTTCTCAGTTCCTCTTCTTCTCGCGCTGGAATACACGCAAGGTATCGAAGATGTCCCCGGGGCGTCAACAAAGCCGCGCTTCTCTCTCGGGGCCGAGTATCAGCCAATTCCATGGTTGCTGCTGCGTTCCGGGATCTCGGTCGGTGGTGGGGAGAATCCTGCGCTTGCGTTAGGTCTTGGTATTGAACTCAGCGCTTTGCGCTTTGCTATTGCAACCGAGGATCTCAGTTGGGTCTTTGCCCCGGGTTCGTTCTCACATGGCTCAATCGCCGCCGGGCTTGCACTTTCCTTTTAGACTGGTTGTGGGGAACGCGTCACACGCTTCTCCAACTATAGACCGAATGATATCGGAGTAAGGTAAGGCTCAATGTTCGATTCTGTATGATCGGTGGATGGTAGGCACGTGGTGGGTATTGCCCACCACGAACGCTACAGGATATAGCGGCTAAGATCTCTGTCTTTTACGATGTCCGCGAGTTTGGCTTTCACAAGTTCGGAGTCGACCGTAATGTTTATGCTCTGAATCTTATCCGGTGCGTCGTACAGAATCTCTTCGAGGAGCGTTGTCATGATTGTGTGCAGCCTGCGGGCACCGATATTTTCAACAAGCTCATTTGCCTCGCTGGCGATCTTTGCGACCTCCCGAATGCCGTCATCGGTGAAATGTACCGTGATTCCTTCCGTCTTGATGAGAGCAGTGTATTGTTTGATCAGGGCATTCTCGGGTACGGTCAGGATCTTTACGAAATCATCCTCCGTGAGGCTCCGAAGCTCCACCCGAATGGGAAATCGCCCCTGCAGTTCCGGAATCAGGTCGGAAGGTTTCGAAACGTGGAAGGCGCCTGAAGCGATGAACAGAACATGGTCGGTTTTCACCATTCCGTATTTTGTAGTCACGTTCGATCCCTCGACAATCGGCAAAAGATCTCGCTGCACACCTTCACGGGAAACATCCGGGCCTCCCATTTGACCCTTATTTCCGGCGATCTTGTCTATCTCATCGAGGAACACAATCCCGGAGTTTTCGACCCGGTGAATTGCATCCTTGATAGCTGCGTCGTGGTCGATGAGTTTTTGCGCCTCCTCATTGGTGAGGATGACTCTCGCCTCAGCAATCGTCAGTTTCCGTTGCTTGGTCTTCTTCGGCATCAGGTTTCCGAAGAGTTCCTGCATATTAATGCCCATCTCCTCCATGTTCATCGGGCCGATGACCTGCATAAGGGGCGTGTTTGTCGCAGGGAGCTCCATTTCGATCACTCTATCATCGAGAGATCCTTCCCGAAGTTTTTTCCTGAACTTTTCCCTGGTGTTGCTTGTCTCATCCTCTTGCGGGGTAGTTGCTGCATCGCCGACTGCGATGGGGGTTTTTCTCCGGATGGGAGGCAGGAGCAAATCGAGGATTCGTTCTTCGCAGAGCGCCTTGGCCTTATCGTTCACTTCAACCCTTCGTTCGGCCTTCACCATATTGACGGAATACTCTGTCAAGTCACGGATGATCGATTCCACATCCCGACCTACGTATCCAACTTCGGTGAATTTCGATGCCTCCACCTTGATAAACGGTGCATTGCTAAGGCGTGCCAATCGTCGGGCGATTTCTGTTTTGCCAACGCCGGTCGGGCCGATCATGATGATGTTGTTTGGCATGATCTCCTCGCGCAGGCTGGGAGAAACCTGCAACCGCCGCCAGCGATTGCGTAGAGCGATCGCTACGGATTTCTTTGCATTTCTTTGCCCTATAACATATTTGTCCAACTCGCGCACAATTTCCCGCGGGGTGAGTTCGTTTGATTCTTGATTATTGAAAGAGGTCACAATTGTCCTACAGGGTCTCAATGGTAAAATTCGAATTTGTATACACGCAGATCTCCGCAGCCGCACCGAGGGAATGCTCGACGATCTCCCGGGCGTTCAAGTCGGAGTGCTTCACCAGCATTCGTGCCGCCGCGAGAGCAAAACTTCCCCCTGAGCCGATGGCGAGAATACCATCGTCAGGCTCTATGATATCACCGGTTCCGGAAATGACAAGCGAGTTCTTTCCATCCAGTACCGCAAGCAAGGCCTGGAGCTGTCGCAGGTACTTGTCCGTGCGCCATTCTTTTGCCAGTTCCACTGCTGCCCGCTCCAGATTCCCGCGGTACTTTTCGAGGTTCTCTTCGAACTTTGAGAAGAGGGCAAATGCATCTGCGGCAGCGCCGGCGAATCCTGCAAGCACAGTACCGTTGTAGAGTCTTCGCACTTTCTTGGATTTGTGTTTCATCACCGTTTGCCCGACGGTGACCTGACCGTCAGAACCCATGACGGTCATACCTTTGTACGTCAATCCGATGACGGTGGTGGAACGAATAAGTGGGGACATCAGTATGGTTTCGTTATTAAGTAAGCTTGCGTCGCAGGCGTGCAACCGGGATCAACATCGCTTCGCGATACTTTGCCACGGTACGCCGGGCGATGTTCAGGCCCTGTGCATTCAACAGTTCTCCGAGCTTGTGATCGCTCAGGGGGCGAAGGGGGTCTTCTTTGTCGATCAATGCCCGCAGTTTCTTCTTCACTTCCTTATTTGAAATTTCTTCTCCATCGGTCGTGCTAATGGAGTCGCTGAAGAAATGCCGCAATGAGAAGACCCCATAGTCAGTTTGGACGAATTTGCTGTTCACGACCCTGCTGATCGTGGAAATATCCATGCTGATCACTTCTGCTATATCCTTGTAGATCATCGGCTTCAGACCTTCGCCCGTTGCGAAGTACTCCCGTTGCTTGTCCACGATACAACGCATTACCTTGATCATTGTTTCGCGGCGTTGGTGGATCGAACTGATGAACCACTTGGCCGCTTCAAATCTCTGGCGGATGAAATCTTTTGCTTCTGTTGGGACTCCGTCCTTTTTCCGCTTGGACATCAGCTCCTTGTACTTTTTGTTAATGCGAAGTGGAGGGATGTTGCGATCATTCAGATTGATGATAAAATCATCGTCGGATTGTGTGACAATGAAATCGGGAACGACATAGTTTTCGTGCTGCGCGAACTCACCTTCCCCCGGCTTGGGATTCAGGTGCTGGATTGTCTCGATAACCGCTTTGAGATCATCCAGTGTAATATTCAGTTTTTTTGCCAGGTCTTCAAAGTGGCGCATGGTGAATTCACTGAAGAACTCCTTCAGAATCCGTAGCGCACGCTCTTTCACCACGCCATCCATCGGCATCGCTTCTAGCTGTACGATTAAGCACTCTTGCAGGCTGCGGGAAGCAATCCCGACAGGATCCAACAGTTGAATCTGTTTTAGAACCCCCTCTGCTTTTTCCTCCGTGATTTCACTGCCATGGACCAAGTTGAGATCCTGCACGATCGCCGACAAATCCCGCCTGAGGTATCCGTCTTCGTCCACATTCCCGATGATTTCCTCGCCGATCAGATATTCCTGGTCGTCGAGACCTAGAAGATTGAATTGCTCGCGGAGGCGATGGTACAAGGGAACGGTGTCAGCCAGGGGCATCTCATCCCGTTCCTCATTATCGTACGAATCCTTCGCTTTATAGCCGGAAGATTCATCGTTCATGAAGTCATCGAGAGTGTAGCCTTCATCCTCCGTTTTTGCATCAGCCTCCTCGGGTGTCTCCTCTTTTGTCTCCTGGGTGAGTTCGGCTTCCTCGTCCATGCCTTCTTCAAGGAGAGGGTTCATTTCCAACTCGGCCTTGATCTTCTGTTCGAGCGCAAGAGTTGGAAGTTGTAGCATCTTCAGGTATTGCACCTGTTGAGGCGACAACTTCATCATCATCTTCTGTTGGAGAGAAATATTCAGCATACCGCTACAATATCAAATATTCCTTTTGAAATCATGAGAGGCATTCCTGGACTCGCAGTACTCGACAAACTCAGCATACCACTCCTCACCATAATGGCGTACCAGGGAATCTTTCAGAAATCCCACGAGTGTCACGTTTTTTTCTTTTCCCTTCACTCGACCGCCGCTGCACTCATCGATAACCTCATACACTATATGGTCGTTCTCAAATCCACGAATACGAAGGGGGAACAGGTGACACGATATCGGTTTTTGCCAATCGATGAGACCTTGCTGATGTGCAATCTCAAAACTGCACCTGGCTATTCCCTTCTCCCTCACCATATACACACATTCGCGATCATTAACACAGGGAGTTGCATAGTTTCCCGGACGCCCTTCGACGAGTCCGACTGTCCGGATCACGTCAATGGCTTCCTTGCTAAGGGCATCCCTAATGGCCGGAAAGGCTTTCGTGATTTCAAGAACCTCGTCGTTCTCCAAAGGGGCTCCCCGACCACCTTCGATGTAGCAGCACACGCCCCGGCATGCGTCGAGATCACAACAAAAAAGCGAGTCGAAGATCGATTCGTCAACAACGGCTTCTCCAATTACGAGCATCGCGTATCCAGCATTATGAGAATCGTATCCAAATTACAGCTTTTCGGAACAAGAGGAAAGCAATTTCGCCAATCCTGAGTCTCCTAAATTTTCACGAACATCTTTCCACGCATTTGTCTCACCAGACCTTTGAACTCAAGAGAGAGCAGGTGAACGAGTGCGTCGGACATGGAGAGCTTCGCGCTTTCGGCAATGTGATCGATATGTTTCGGTTCATCCGTCAACGCGAGTAACAGCTGATGCTCGAACAACGTTAACTCGGGAAGCGGGCGCGTTGAAGCCTGCTCATCGGATGAAAGATATTTCTTAATGCGTTGACCCAGAGCCTCCAAAATGTCATCCACCGATTCAATGAGTTGTGCCTTACTCTCTTTGATCAGGATGTTCGTTCCGTTTTTCTTTCTGTCACTCAAGGCGGCGGGTATCGCAAATACTTCTCGATTCTGATCAAGGGCAGTACTGGCAGTGATCATCGCTCCGCCGTTGACGCCGGTTTCGACAATGAGCGTCGCGATCGCCATCCCGCTGATGATGCGGTTTCGGCGTGGAAAGTTTCCTGCGTCCGGCTTCGTTCCCATCTCGAACTCAGAGACGATTGCTCCCGAGGTTCCTATCCGCTTGAACAAATCCAAATTCTCAGGCGGGTAGACGACATCGATTCCACTTCCGATGACCGCCACCGTTCTATTCCGGTTTTTTACTGCTGTAGTGTGAGCGATTGTATCGATCCCCCGTGCAAGCCCGCTGATAATCGGAATCCCGAGGTGGGAGAGTTCGGCGGCGAATTTCTCCGCCATGGTATTTCCGTAAGGAGTAGGGTCTCTTGTTCCTACGATTGCTATCGCATATCGATCTTCCGGTGCCATGGACCCGCGGATAAACAGGAGGGGAGGAGGGTCATAGATTTTCTTGAGATTCTCCGGGTATTCTTTGTCCCAGAGAGAGACAACGTTGGTGTCAGTCTTGTTGACCTTTGAAAGCTGCGCGGTAATATAGGATTCTGCCTTGTGCACGGCTCCGCCGTTCTTAAAGAATCCTGCGATGGCCAGCGCAGTCTTTTGCTCTATGCCTTCGACGGAAGTCAAATCCCGGGCGGAGGCATGCTGAATGTGATCAGCCGATTTGAATGTGTTGAGGAGGGCGCGTAGACGGGTAGGGCCAATACCGGGGATCTGCGAAAGAAGAAGAATGTCTCTGACAGGAACTGTCATGACGATTCCTCTCAGTCGTCTTCCTGCACGTCGAGGTCATCGACAACCGCGACAACGATGCTGTGCACCGGAACGTCTTTTCTGCGGAGCAATTGCGCAGCTGCCTGACCCTCCTGAACGACGAGCACCATATCGCCAACACCTGCATCGACAACATCAAGGGCAAGAAAATCTCGTCCGAGGGGCTTTCCCGCTAAAGAGACAGGTTGAACAATCAGGATTTTCTTATCCCGTAGTTGCTCTTTTTTCTGGGTGGAGACGATTGTGCCGGAAACCTTACAGAGGGTCATGTTCGCCACACTGTGTTGCGAATGTTGAGAAGTTCACGATAGCAATTCCTGTTTAACCGTTGCGACGATCTCTTCTGCTTTTGCCATTGTTGCAGCTTCCGCAATGATGCGAACAATGGGTTCGGTGTTCGACTTCCGAAGGTGAATCCAATGGTCATCAAAATCGATGCGGATACCATCTACCGTTGAAACCCTTCCCATGGGGTTGAGTTTCATACGTTCGATTACACGCTCCATTGAACCATTGCGGATGTCGATTTTCCCCTTTGCGATAGAGTATTGTGGGAGGGTCGCCTTGAGCTCGGACAGGCTACCCTTAAACTCAGCAAGCATCTGAAGAATCAGGGCGATACCGACAATCGCATCCCTCCCGGTATGAACTGCCGGTAAGATGACGCCGCCGCTTCCTTCGCCTCCAACAATGGCACCAAGCTCCTTCATCTTTCTTGCAACGTTAATTTCACCAACGGGCGTACGATATGTCTTAGCCCCGAAGCGTTTTGCAATGTCTTCAACCGCCCTGGTTGTGGAGAGGTTAATGACAACAGAATTATCCAAAGTGCTTCCCTTTTGAGACGCCCGCTGAAGAACGAACTGGACTGCAAGAGCTACGGTATACTCCTCCCCAAGGGGCTCTCCTTTCTCCGTAATCAAGACAAGCCTGTCCACATCCGGGTCAACCGCGATTCCAATATCGGCCTTTTCCTTTTTCACGCGGGCAGCCAGTTCCGAGAGATTCTCTGGAAGTGGTTCCGGAGTATGCGCAAAGATACCGCTGACGTCACAATGAAGCTCGACCACCTCGCAGCCAAGGGACCGAAGAAGGGAGGGAACAAAAACACCCCCCGCGGCATTAACGCAATCGATGACAACTTTTAGCTTTCGCCGCTGTACCAGACTAACATCGATGAAACCAGAGGAAAGCACAGCATCGACATGTTTGCTGATCCAGGAATCGTCGGCAACATGTACACCGATGGAGTCCCATGGTGCGTATTGAACAGCACGCTCCCTGGCGATTGTCCATAGTTCTTTGTTTTCTTCGGCGTCGAGAAAAAGGCCGGTGGAGGAGATAAACTTCATCCCATTCCACTGCATCGGGTTATGGCTGGCCGTTACCGAAATTCCCCCCGACGCTCCCCCTTTTTCTACTGCCAGTGCAACCGTCGGTGTAGCGCAGACTCCAAGCGCCCGAACTCGCACGCCGGTGGAGAGAAGTGTTGAGGCAACGATATTGGCAATGATCTTTCCGGTGATGCGACCATCCCGGCCAAGGATGATCTCCGTAGCGTCCGGGTGTTGCCTTTTGCAGTACTCTCCGAAAGCAGCGGCATACTGAACAATCACCTCCGGCGTCAGGGACTCTCCGACAATCCCTCGAACTCCGGAGATGCTTACCATTAGTGACATACGTTTTTCTTTGCCCGACGTTGGTATTGCTCATCGGAAATGTAGACAAGTGCTCCTAGAGAAGCAACATTCAGTAGCAGGTTGTCTTGAAACTCTCTCATTTATTGGTTACGTTTTGTGCGACCAACCGGAGTTGATCTTGTTGACTGTTGAAGAACAACGAGAACTCTTGGTGATTGCACGAAGTGCAATTCACGATGCGGTGAGTAATAAAAAGGGAACTCCTCAAAGCGCGGCAAGCTCCTCCCTCCAACGATCAGGCGGTGTGTTTGTGACGTTGTTCGTTGAGGATCAATTGCGGGGCTGTGTTGGGTACGTCGACTCTCCGTTGCCGCTTGCGCAAGCCGTTGCTGAACTAGCACCGAAGGCAGCATTCGAGGATATCCGCTTTCCTCCTCTCCGTAAAGAAGAGATGCCAGGACTTGTTATCGAACTATCCATACTTACCCCGCCGCGTGAAATTGCATCCATCGAGGAAATAGAAGTTGGTTACCATGGCCTGATCCTGGAACTGGGAAAACGACGCGGTCTGTTACTCCCACGGGTTGCTACTGACCATGGATGGGACCGACAGGCGTTTCTCCAGGGAGTTGCGCAAAAAGCCGGTCTCTCCTCGAAGGCGTGGACGTTGCCAGGAGCGAGGCTTAAGGTTTTTTCCGCTCAAGTAATCGAAGAAGCGGTGGTGAACCAAAAATCTGTACCATGATCCCGTCAGAAGCAGTTCGTCCTTGTCATGTGTGCGGGACTTTCTACCCTGCAAAGAAAGCGGATCTGATAGTGATGATGGAGTCGCTTCTTGCCAAGGAAAAAAAAAGCCGATACCCCGGATTTCTTCGTGGTCTGGTGCTTCCCCATGCGGGCTATATCTACTCTGGCGCGACTGCTGCCTGCGGAATTGGTCTGCTCCAACAAGGTAAATGGAAAACCATTGTCGTGGTGTCACCGAGCCATCGTGAGTACTTTGACGGCGTGTCAGTGTATCCCGGTGACGCATATCAGACCCCACTTGGGAACATCCCGATTAATTCTGGATTGAGGACAAGGCTCTTGGACGAAACAACAATAATTACAGCATCCCCCCAAGGTCATGGTGCTGAACATGCAATAGAAGTACAGTTACCGTTTCTGCAATATGCGCTTGGCGATTTTTCTCTACTGCCAATCGTCATTGGGAATCAAACCCCGACGTATTGCTCTGAAGTGGGACGAGTGCTAAGTGTGGTCTGTAACGAAGGAGAGTGCTTGTTGATTGCCAGCACGGACTTAAGTCACTATCATCCTGCTGCGACAGCAGAGAGGCTTGATAGTATTGCAGTCGAGGATGTGCGCCAATTCGATTATGAAAAACTCATGGATGACCTCGAAAACGGGAACGCTGAGGCTTGTGGAGGCGGTCCGACTGTTGCCGTGATGACTGCGCTGCATCTGTTGGGAGCGGAACGGTTTGAGATCCTGGACTATTCTCATTCGGGCCACGTTACCGGCGATCTTGATTCCGTCGTTGGCTACCTTGCTGCCGCAGCGTTTGCCTGAAGTATGAAGAAGAAACTTGGATGGAACACAGCGATAATCGGGGCAGGAAGAGTGGGCCAGGTTCTCGGGAGAATTCTTGTCGAGAATGGTGATCGCGTCGTTGCAGTGGTTTCACGAACGCATCGGTCCGCCCGCCGCGGTGGAGACTTTCTTCGATGCCGGAATTTTGGCGTCGATCTCTCCCTGATCCCACCGGCAACAGACATCATCTTCATCGCAACTCCACACTCATCGGTGCAGGGAGTGGTCCGTGGACTCTCAGAACTGGACAGTCTTCCGTGGAAGAAGATCTCTGTTTGCCATGCGTCGGGGATGATGAGCGCAGAAGTCCTTAGCCCGTTGCACAAAAAGGGGGCGTGTACCTTTTCGTTTCATCCTCTGCAAACCTTCCCGCGTGATTTCGCTCCGAAGGACATCGTGCCCAATGTTCGGGGTATTTACTACGGTGTTGATGGCTCGAAGCGAGGAGTGGAAAAGGCAAAGCAACTGGCGCGAAAGCTCTCCGGTAAGGTGATCGAAGTCCCGAGGGGAAAACGGGCATATTATCATGCCGCGTGCGTTGTTGCGTCAAATCACCTGACCGCATTGTTATCAATCGTGGAAACAATGTACAGCCGATTTGGGAAAACGTCGCCCGGGTTCTACAATTCGTTTGAGCCGATTATTCTGGCAACACTATCAAACATTAAAAGATCGTCTCCGAAAGAAGCGCTCAGTGGTCCAGTTGCTCGAGGCGGCGTCGAGACAATACGGGAACATTTCGAAGCGATACGAGAACATTCTCCGGAACTTCTTCCCTACTTTGCCCGGATGACTGAAGAGTCAATTTACCTCGCCACAAAGAAACGATCCATTGATAGTGAGCAACGACGGGCATTGATCAAACTTGTCGAGACCTACAGAACAGAATTCACACACTGAAGGTATTATTGTGAAAGCACTCATTGCCAGTGGGGGACGCGGCACCCGACTGCGTCCAATCACCCACACACAGAATAAACACCTCATCCCGATTGCCAACAAACCGATCTTGCACTATGCAATTGAAGCTGTCGCAAAGGCGGGTATCAAGGAAATTGCCATCGTGATTAACGCGGGCAGTTCCGAAGTCCCCGACGCAATCGGGAACGGCGACCGATGGGGCGTGAACATTACTTATCTCCAGCAAGAGATTCCGGGGGGGCTTGCCCAGGTCGTTGGCCTTGCAGAGAAATTTATGGGAAATGACGAATTCATTTTTTACCTGGGCGATAACATGGTTGTTGGCGGGGTACAATCATTTCTCGATGCTTTCAAGAAGAGCAAGTGTAACTGTTTTCTAACTCTCGCAAAGGTGAAGGATCCGGAACGCTTCGGCGTTCCTGAGATTCGGGATGGGCGGATTGTGAGTGTCGAAGAAAAACCCGAAAAGCCGAAGAGCAACTTCGCCGTCTCCGGAATCTATATCTATGATCACCATATTTTTGAGGCGGTCAAATCGATTACGCAAAGTGCACGTGGCGAGCTGGAGATCTCCGATGCGCATCAATACCTTATCGACAAAGGATACACCATCGGCTACGCAGAAATCACGGGCTGGTGGAAAGACACTGGAAAACCCGCTGACCTCCTTGAGGCGAATCGCCTCGTCCTGGATAATATTGAAACCTCCATTGCTGGTGAAGTGGATGCGCACTCGGTTGTTTCCGGGAAGGTAAGAATAGAAAAGGGTGCAAGGATCACGAACAGCGTTGTCCGGGGTCCTGCGATAATCGGAGAGGGTTGCACTATTCAAGACGCTTATATCGGTCCGTTTTCCTCCATCGGCAACAACACCACCATCATCAAGAGTGAAGTGGAGTACAGTATCATATTACGCGACTGCAAGATTCACAACGTCGGGATTCGTCTTGAGAGCAGCATTCTCGGCAATGACGTGGAGGTAGTGGAAGGAAACGGCAAACCGAGAGTCCACCGGTTCATGATCGGGGATCAGAGTCGCGTGGAAGTTGTGTGAACTCCAATAGCCATGCAAAGCATAAGGAAGAAACGATGAAGTATAAGAATCTTCTCTACGAGGCATCTTCGAATGTGGCCACGGTGACCGTCAACCGGCCTGAGAAGCTCAACGCACTCAATGCCCAAACAAAGACGGAGCTTCTTGATGTCTTCTCCGAGCTGAAGCAGGATCAGCATATTCATGCCGTGATCATTACCGGCTCTGGTGAAAAATCCTTTGTTGCAGGGACGGATATCGGTGAGTTGACTGAGTTGGACACGGAGACGGGCAAGAAATTTGCAGAAGGGGGTCAGCAGGTTTTCGATCTCATTGAGCATCTCGGGAAGCCAGTGATTGCCGCCGTCAACGGTTTCGCACTGGGGGGAGGATGTGAGTTGGCGATGGCCTGTCACCTTCGCATAGCGTCTGAAAATGCGAAGTTCGGCCAGCCAGAGGTGAACCTTGGAATTATTCCCGGCTATGGGGGGACACAACGACTTGCCAGGCTTGTTGGCGAAGGAAGGGCTATGGAATTGGTTCTCACTGGCGCGATGATCGATGCCGCGGAAGCTCTTCAAATCGGCCTGGTGAACAAAGTGGTGCCACGGAACGACCTTTTGAGCACCTGTTCTTCAATAGCACAAACAATTGCAGGGAAATCGCAGGTTGCGATCCGAATGGCACTGAAGGCCGTCCACGTTACACAGGAAGTTTCATTGACCGAAGGGCTCAAGCTGGAGGCTTCACTGTTCGGACTTTGTTGCGGGTCCGGGGATTTCAAAGAAGGGACGACAGCCTTCCTCGAGAAGCGAAAACCCGTCTTTAAGAACAAGTGATAATTTCAGGGGAACACTGGGGGTGGAAACTTCAGACAAGGCTTGCTGTCCTCCTTGCAAGTTCTGCAATCTTTCTTTTCCTTCTCAATCTCGGATCCGAGCTAATGATAACCCGGAGGGCTGTGCAGCGGCCAAGCGATCAAACAGTCTTGAAGAATATCGATGAAATTGTCGGGAGGACTCTCGTACAGTTTGGAATTGAAGAACACGTCATTAGAACGCAGAATGTGCAAACACCAAACAATGTGTTTTCCCGCGTCGAGCGTCGGGCACAAGTGCCACAAGACTTCTCCGTTCTCCTGTTTAACCAATCCTTGGGAGAAAGTACTGCTGCCTACAACGTAAGTGTCATTGGAACAGAGCGAACAAAAGAACGCCAAACCGCAATCCACCTGGTGTGGAAAGAAAGAATCGTTCAAACGGTGGTTTTGATATCCCGATAAACAGTTAGAAAGGAGTACCTCTCATCAAGACTAAAGGAACACCGGGATCAGGTGTCATGGAAAAGATTGTCTCCCTTGCCAAGAGGAGAGGTTTTGTATTTCAATCAAGTGAGATTTACGGAGGCCTGAACGGCTGCTGGGACTACGGTCCCCTTGGGGTTGAACTCCTTCGCAATATCAAGGATCAATGGTGGAACGCGATGACTTTTCGGGAGGATGTGGAGGGAATAGATGCATCCATCCTGATGCATCCGCGTGTATGGGAAGCCTCCGGGCATGTGGAGAACTTTACCGACCCGATGGTTGACTGCAAGGAGTGCAAAGCGAGATTCCGTGCTGACCAGATTGAGGATGCTATGTGTGGAAGCCCGGCCTACAAGGGACGCAAAGCAGCGAAATGCCAGGCCGAGGGCAAGTTTACCGAGGCGAGAAAATTCAACCTGATGTTCAAAACTTTCGTCGGACCGGTGGAAGACTCCGGCGCCGTTGTGTATCTTCGTCCCGAAACTGCCCAGGGGATCTTTGTCAATTTTCTTAATGTGCAATCCGCAAGCAGGCAAAAACCGCCCTTCGGCATTGCGCAGATTGGGAAGGCCTTTCGCAACGAGATCAACACCAAGAATTTTCTCTTTCGCACCCGTGAATTCGAACAGATGGAAATGCAGTTCTTTGTGAAGCCCGGATCGGACGACGAGTGGTTCGAGTACTGGCGACAGCAAAGGTTCGAGTGGTTTGCACAATTGGGACTTACAAAAGAAAAACTCCGTTGGCACCAACATGAATCCGATTCCCTTGCCCACTACGCGAAGGATGCATATGACATAGAGTATGAGTTTCCATTTGGGTGGGGGGAAATTGAGGGAATCCACAATCGAACCGATTACGACCTCTCGCGCCATGAGGAGTATTCAGGCAAAGGACTAAAGTTTTTTGATGACCAGACGAAAGAAAAGTATATCCCCTTTATCATTGAAACTTCGGCGGGGGCAAGTAGATCACTCATGGCATTTCTGGTGGACGCATACCAGGAGGAAGAGGCACCCACCGCTGATGGAAAAGTGGAGACAAGGGTGGTTATGAAACTCCATCCATCACTTGCCCCCGTAAAGGCGGCGATTTTCCCTCTTGTCAATAGAGACGGTATGCCGGAATTGGCAAAGAAAGTAGAGATGGAC
>QKGJ01000095.1 GCA_003251275.1 Ignavibacteria bacterium | reverse complement strand
TTCCGAAGTGAGGGTAAGGTATTTTCTTTTTGTAAGGTCGAAGTACACGAACCGGACCGGCTTGATATGTTTCTGCCCCGGATAGCGCGGGATCAGGAGATGTTCAAAAGTCTTCGAACCGCTGATTTTCTTCATCATCTGGCGGGAGATGTTTTCCGAGACCTTCGGACTGTATTGCTCGAAATCCGGAGGAATCTCCACTTGCGGCGATTCCAGCAATTTGATATTCCCAGTTCCTCCCACCGTGATCTTTAAACTAACAGGTTCGTTCGTCGCCGTCTTCGTCTTGTCCAGCGTTGTGTTCATTGTAAACGACCCAACCGCTCCCTTGAAACCTACCGGTGCATCTGCAGGGAGAGGATTGACGCGCACCTTGACAGGCGCACTCTTCATCACGTAGCGCACCTGTTGTCCAAATGGATTCTGAAAGAAGGCCTCGAAGGGATCGGAAGAACGTGAGCGAACCTGCACAGCTGCTTCGATTTCCATCGGTCCTATTTCCAATGACCCCGTTTGCGTCGGGAACAGCGCCATACTGTAGTTGATCAACTCAACATTGTATTGCTTGCCGTTAACTGTTTCCCTTGTTGGAGGAATGGGGTTCTGTTCTTCGATTACTTCTCCCCAAAAACCTGTTATAGGGGGAGCTTTGACGAGCTTATAATTCCCGGCATTCACACGAGAATAGATTTTGAACGTGAGCGTCACCTGTTCGCCCTGCACGACGTTCGTCTTGTCCACAAACGCTTTCAGAAACAGGTTCTCCGCAATCTGCGACTCCGCTTCCACCGCCGCATCGGCAGTTTGTCCTCGGGGTTGCTGTTGCGGCGCTGGCTTTGGACTTCCCCTCACCACTTCGATGGTGAGCGAATTCGTTGAATACGTTTTTCCACCGATCTCAATAGAAGCCGGCCCGACCGTGTACTTTCCTCTTCCACGCGGCTGCAATACAAAACTGTACGTGACAGAAGAAGACATTGCGCCGTTGATAAACTGCATGCTGCTGGATTGGTTTGGTCCGCCGAGGATGTAAAACTTTGTCAGGTCCGGAAACTTTGGCAAGCCGGTGCGACCTCCATTCTCCAGCGTGAAGGAGAGTGTGAATCTTTCGTTTTGACCTACCGGGTTCTTGTCAACGCCCGATTGGAAGGTAATGTCTTGCCCAAAGGCAGAGTGAGCCAGCGATAAGCAAAACAGGAAGTACGCTGTTCGCACTATTGCAGTATGGGTTGCTCTTCGAACCACCACGTTCACCAATCCTTCTCCGTTCTTGGCCGTCCTGCCTTCTTCGCGCGAATCTTCCGCTGCACGTCTTTCTCGGCATTTTTCAAAACTTCCAAAATCCGCTCAGCGTCAGCTTTCGCCATACGCTCCTGCTGCGGTTTTTGCTGCTGCTGATTTTGCTCCTGGTTGTCGTTTTTGTTTTGCTGCTGATCCTGCTTTTGTTGCTCGTCCTGTTTCTGCTGCTGCTCCTGTTTATCCTTGTTTTGCTGATCCTTCTTTTCTTTGTCTTTGTTCTGATCTTTATTTTTGTCCTTCTGTTTATCGTCTTTGTTCTGTTGCTGTTGTTGTTTCTGTTCCTGCAACTTCTGGAGTGCGTAGGAGAGATTATACTTCGCATCAAGGTCATGCGGTTTAAGCTTCAGGGACTGACTGTACGCTTGCACCGCCTCCTGATACTGCTGCTTTTTCATGAACGAGTTGCCCATGTTATAGTACGAGGAGGACTTGGATTCGTTTGTTTCGGCCTTCGAAAGGACGTTTTCGAATTCCTTCATTGAGTCGTCATATCGTTGCTGCTTGTAGAGCGCATCGCCAAGATTGAAGTGCCCTTCAATCGGCTTTTCTTCCGAGCGGAGAGCTTTCCGATAGTTAGCCTCGGCTTCATCATATTTGTTTCTTTCGTAAAGGTCGTTCCCGGAATTAATAAGGGAACGCGTGGATTGTGCAAAGGCAGTTAGTCCAAAAGCGACAACGCCTATCATAACAAAAGAGTACTTCATATTTTCACCTCTTCTTTTTCTCTCAACGGATTCCACCGGGCAATCCAGCGACTCCTTTTCTCTGAGATGAGAAGTTCTATGAGGAGAAGAAGAATGCCCGCCGCGATAAAATACTGAAAGCGATTTTCGTAGTCGGTAAACTGCTTGACGCCGAACTCCCGCTTTTGCAACGAGTTGATGTTCTTATATATCTCCTGAAGCTCGTCCTGACTGTTTGTCCCACGGAAATAGACCCCTTTTCCAACCAATGCTAGTCGTTCGAGCGATGTCTCGTCCAGTTTTGTCACAACAACATTTCCTTCCTTGTCGCGCTTGAAATCCACCTGCACACCCGATGCATTGTATATCGGGATCGGGGTTCCCGTCGGAGATCCGAATCCCACAGTATAGATCAGAATTCCCTTTTCCGCCGCATCCTTTGCCGCCTCAAACGCGTCTCCTTCCGTCGTTTCACCATCAGTCATAATAACAAGAACTTTCGTGGACGGTTCCTTGAAGTCGAACGATTGCAATGACCGTTTGATCGCGGCGCCAATTGACGTCCCCGGCGTTGGGACGACGTCCGTGTCAACAGCATCGAGGAACAGCCCCGCTGCCCCATAATCGGTCGTAAGAGGAAATTGCGTAAACGCATCGCCGGCAAAGACAATAAGACCAACGCGATCGCCCGCCAGTCGGGAAATCAGGCTTCGAATTTCCAGCTTTGCTTTTTCCAGTCGATTCGGTTTGATGTCTTCCGCCTTCATACTGAAAGAAACATCCAGGGCAATAAAAATATCCACTCCTTCCTGTTTCACCTCCTGAAGCCTGGTTCCGATTTGTGGATTCGCCCAGCCGACAATCAGGAATGCAATCGCTCCCAGGAGCACGCCGAATCGCACAACGCGTTTGGCCATGCTTGTCGACTCTGATAGTCGAAGAAGAATCGCCAACTCACCCATCTTTTTCAGTGCTGTCTTCCTGTACCGTAAGAGAAGCCAGAAGAGAACGGCAAGCAGGGGGATCGCACCCAGCGCATAAAGATATTCAGCATGTGCAAGTCTGATCATCAGGGAAGTTTCCTTACAAGATAATACGACAGCATCATTTCGAGGAGAAGAAGCCCGAGCCCCCATCCAACCCAATCATAGAAGAGTTCTGTGTATGACCTGTAGGCTCGCACCTCGATGCGCGTTTTTTCTAGCTTATCGATCTCCGCATAAATTTGCTTCAATGTCTTGTTATTCGTTGCACGAAAAAACTTTCCTTCGGTAATGTCGGCAATGCTCTGCAACGTCTTCTCATCCACAATCACCGGCACCGTTTGATACCTCACGCCAAACGGCGTTGGCACAGGGAGAGGTGCAACGCCAATCGTGCCGACACCAATCGAATAAATCCGTATGCCAAATGTTTTCGCAATTTGCGCCGCGGTAATCGGATCGATCTCTCCCCGATTGTTTTCACCGTCGGTCAGGAGGATCATCACCTTGCTTTTTGCCTTGCTGTCTTTCAGCCGGTTGACTCCCTGGGCGATCCCCATCCCGATTGCGGTACCATCTTCCACAACACCGGTTTGCACCTCGCTCATCAGGTTCTTCAACACACGATAGTCCAGTGTCATCGGACACTGGGTAAAGCCCTGTCCAGCAAAGACGACGAGACCAATGCGATCATGGACGCGATCAGAGACAAAGTCCGCAGCAACCTGCTTCGCCGCCTCAAGTCTGTTCGGTGTAAAATCCTCCGCCAGCATGCTGCGTGAAATATCCAGCACCAGGACAATATCGATGCCTTCCGTATAGATATTCTCTCCCTGAGATGTTGTTTGCGGACGAGCCAATGCAACAACCAGGAGACCAAGGATGATCATTCGAACAATAAACGGTAGATGTCGCATTCGCTCCCGAATCGTCGGCTTAATTTGAGCAAACGGGAGAAGGGAAGAATACCGGAGTTCACTCGTCTGTCGCTCGTGCCTGAAAAAATACCACACCGTAAGGAGCGGCAGGAGAATCAGCGCATAGAAAAACTCCGGATTGGCAAATGTGATATCAGCCGGAAACATGAGCCCCTGTCCGTTGTTGAACCTGACTTCCCGTTCGCGCGGGAGTCAACTTTGTTTTCTCCACAAATGCATAAGCAGATGTCATAAGGATTTCGTGTTCAGTCACCGAAGGTTGGAATTTTGCAAACTTCACCATGTCCGCATTTCTTAGCATTGACTCCAGGGATGGCGTTGCTTCATCCGGAAGATTGTACACGCTTATCGCCTCGAGGATTTCATCGGTCGTCTGCTCAAGCGCCCGCACCTTGAAACGTTTTTCAATATACTCCCGAACGATGTCGGTGGTTTCAGAATAGTATTCCTTCAGAAGGCCCTGCTGCCAGAGTTTTTTCTCTTTTAGGCGTCCCAACTTTTCAAGAGCGATGACGTGTGCCGGCTTTGGCGGAGGGACATACGCCGGCGGAAGAGGCCTTCTCGCATTTTTCTTTTTCCAGTATCGATAGCCCAGATAGGCAGCAGCCAAAATCGCCAGAACAATGGCCACATACAGCAGAATCTCCGCCAACGTCATCGCGATGGAGAAAGGCGGTTTGATATCCCTGAAATCCTTTGATGTATCGACTGCTACCGTACTCACGAAGAGATTGACCGGATTCGTTTCAATCACACGGGAGGCAGTATCCCCTGCCGAAGCGTACAAAAACTGCATCGGAGGAATGACAACATTTCCCGAATCATAATAGGATACAACAAACGTGGTGCGCGTTTCCGTCTCAGAAACTCTCTCCAACGGCTGGCGCTCCACCACAGAAAACGAGCCAAGGGTATCGCCAACGATCGGTTGGAAGGTCGTGCCCCGGGGATGAAGAAGATCGATATGCACGTGAATCCAATCGCCAACGAGGTAGTGCGTGGAATC
>QKGJ01000043.1 GCA_003251275.1 Ignavibacteria bacterium | reverse complement strand
GTTGGGTTTGCCCTTTGTCTTTTCTATTTATTGCTGCTGTCTGCATCGGAGTATCTTTCGTTTGGCCTCTCGTATCTTCTCGGCGGCACAGCAACGGTTATCCTGATCACCGGATATACAAGCGTGATTCTAAAAAACAGATTGCGCTCTCTCGGCATGGGGCTCACATTATTTGGACTCTATTTGTACCTGTACATACTGCTCCAAATTGAAGAGTATGCGCTGCTCATTGGATCAATCGGCTTGTTTGCTGTTCTCGCTGTCATCATGTACATAACGCGCCATGTGGATTGGTACGCGCTCAAACTCTCTCTGCGTCCTAATGAAGTGGGACCAGAAGAAGAATAAGTCGTTTCACACCATTATCCTGGAGAATTCCCTATGCGACAGAGATTTTCGTTCGGAGCAAGCATGTTGCTTGTTTTTCTCGCCTCGTGCAAAGGGCCCGAGACCCAAAGCATCTCCATCATTTCACCCCTTCCATCTGGTGTCGTCGCATCGGATGGCGTCCTTTCGTTCAGCTTCTCGCGCGCGGTGGTTCCTGTTGATTCGACCAATCATTGGTCCGTTTCTCCTTTTATGGAATTCACTCCGGCAATACCCGGGAAGTTCGTCTGGCAGGATACGACACGGCTCATCTTCAGTCCTGATGGTAGTCTCCCGGGGGATACTCGTTTTACAGGACGGATAAACACCGATCTCCTCAAGCAATTGAGTGGTGCGTCGTCGTTCGATGGGGACGAATCGTTCCAATTCTCCACAGAGACTTTCCGACTTGTCACAGCTGAGTTCTTCTATGATCGGATTGGGCAAACGCGGACCATCGGGCTGAAAGCAAATCTCACCTTCACGTATTCCGTACATCCGCAGGATGTCCAGGGCTCGGCTCGTATTACCGTTGATAGCCAGCCCCACCAATCAATTCGCGCGGCAAGCCCGAGCACCAACAGGATTATCGCCCTGGATCTTGGAACCGTGGGACAAGCACAGCTGGAAAAGACAATTGCGGTGACTTTTGAAACGGATCTTATCTCCCCCGAAACAAATACGCACATCAAGGTGGAGAAACCGTTTGTATTCAAGCTTCCGGGGCTGGAAGAGATAAAGATCTCCGGCCACGATTTTGGATTTGACGGCAAGCAAGGTTGGATTCGTTTCACGACTTCCCAGGAGATTGATCTTTCCGCTGCGAAGAAATTCATCATTATCGATCCGGCAAAGGATTTTTCACTCGACGGAGACGAACGAAGCTTTACTGTGAAGGGGGCCTTTCAAGCGGGAACCCCGTACCATGTAACCCTCAAAAAGGGGATGGAGAGCTATCTTGGCGGAAAAATCCAGAACGATTATCCCGCCGACATTACGTTCGGCAATATTGCGCCGTCGTTTCGTTTTGCATCGGAGTCCGGCATTTATATGCTTCTTGGCGGTGCAAAAACACTTGACATCACCACCGTGAACTTATCTCGGGTGTACGCTCGCGTGAGTCAGATCTTTCAGAATAATCTCGTCTTCTTTCTCGATCAGGGCCGGTACTACGACTACTATTGGGATGATTACGACCCCGAAACCGGGAGAGGGACGTACTCCCGAAAATATCGATATGTCGTCGGCAATTACGGACGACAACTCAATTTCGACACGTTGCAGATAAAAAACGTGACGAATCAGGAAGTATCAACTTCCTACAGCATTGCTCCTTTCTTGAATACTGGGTATAGAGGATTTTATCTGGTTGAGATCGCCAATCCGCAGGAACCGTGGCGGACAACTTCAAAGCTTGTTGTCCTTTCAGACATCGGCCTCATTGTAAAGCGAAGCACGAATGAACTCGTGGTGTTCGCAACCAGTCTCGAATCAAACGAACCGTTGCCGAATGTCTTGATCACGCTCATCTCAACAAATAACCAGGTGATGTTCTCCGCGAAATCGGACAAGGACGGGTATATCCGGTTGTCGAACCTACATGAACTCCAAAAGACGTTTCAACTAAAACTGGTCACAGCGGAACTTGAGGGTGATTTCAACTTCCTGAACCTCGCGGATTACCGTGTCGAGACGTCGCGGTTTGACGTGGCCGGAAAGCGGGACGCGGCGAATCAGTATGATGCGTTCGTGTACGGGGATAGAAACATTTACCGACCCGGCGAAACTATCCGACTCTCTGCCATCGTGCGGGAATTAACGAAAGAACTTCCGGCAAAACTTCCTGTGCGCCTAAAAATTTATAACCCGCTGGGGACAATAGTGCAGGAACAGCATCTCACGTTAAATGAGCACGGCTCTTGCGAGGCGCAGTATCAAACGGCTTCTACCTCTCTCACGGGCGAATATCGATGTGAAATCTACACCGGCAACAACCTGTTTCTCTCTTCTTATAAAGTGAGTGTGGAGGACTTCGTTCCTGACCGGATAAAAGTACACCTTCAGGTTTCGGCCGAAGATGCGCGACCGGGTGACCGGATTACGTACAATCTGCAGGCATTCAATTTTTTCGGCCCGCCTGCTGCCGGACGCAATTGGGAGTTTGAAGCGTCGTTTGTCGCCGCTCCGTATGTTTCGAAACGTTTTCCGGATTTTCGCTTCTTCGACGATGAGGCCAAGAACTACTCTGCTCCACCTGATGTCATAACTGGAAAAACCGATAACGATGGGAAAGCGATTGTTGGCTTCAAAATTCCCGACAATCTTACCTCCACTGGAATACTCAAAGCCCGCGGTCGTGTGGCGGTGTTTGATGAATCAAGCCGTCCGGTCTACCAGCTTGCCCAAACGATTGTGTATCCCAGGGAGTATTTCATTGGCGTTCGTCAGCGCGGGTCATACTATGTCAGTCCGAATTCACCGCAGAAAATGCAGATCGTCGCTGTCGACACGAAGGATTCTTCGATCAACGGGTTCGGTGCAAGAATTGATCTCATACGACTTGAATGGCATTCGATACTTCGCCAACATCCTGGAACGAAAACGCTCCGTTACGTCTCAGAGCAGCGTGAGGTGCTTGTTAAGAGCGATGATGTTCGGCTTGTCGGGCAGCCAATGGAATATACCTATACTGTGCCGCGGTCCGGCGAATATGTCATGCGTGTTTCACGTGATGGTGAACCGGGCTACAACCAGTTTCGATTCTACGCTTATAGCTGGGGTACAACGGATGTCACCTCCTTTGCTGTCAATCCGGAGGCACGAATCGAAGTTGTGTTCGATAAGGAGAAATACGCCCCTGGCGAGAAGGCAAAGGTACTCTTCCAGGCCCCGTTCGACGGCAAGATGCTGGTCTGCGTCGAGCGAAACAGTGTCTTCAGTTACCGTTATCTCGATGTCGTTCACAACTCCGCTTCGATGGACATTGACGTCACAGATGCGTTCCTCCCCAACGTGTATGTCAGCGCCGTTCTTTTTCGAAAGATCAAAGATCAGGACATCCCTTTGATGGTCGGTCACGGTTTCGCGCCGCTGATGGTGGAGAAAACCGCGAACCGAATTAATGTCATTATAGAAGCTCCTGAAAAAATCCGACCAAAGACGAAGCAGAAAGTCCTCCTTATCGCCGGTGCGGAACGAAACATTGCGGTCACCCTCGCAGCCGTCGATCAGGGAATCCTTCAGGTGAAGAACTATAATACTCCGAACCCGTACGAGTACTTCTACGCGAAGAAAGCCTTGCAGACGGAGACGTTTGACTTCTTCAAGGATCTTCTTCCCGAGTCAATAAATGGGAATAAGAGTTCTTCGGGTGGAGGTGATGATGTAGAGATTGCGAAACGGGTCAACCCTCTGGGAGTCCAACGTTTCAAACCCGTGGCAATATGGTCGGGAATTCTCGCCACCGATGGAAACGGACGCGTCGAGGTGATGCTCGACATTCCAGAGTTCAGTGGGGAGCTTCGTCTGATGGCTATTGCATATAGAGGGGATCGTTTTGGATCTTCTCAAAAGGGGATGAAGGTGGCGGATCCGATAATCATCACCCCCGCCCTGCCGCGCTTTGTAAGTCCGGGCGATTCACTCGCGATGCCGATTACTGCCTTTAACACAACGGACAAGGCGACCACGCTTCGGTTTCGCATCGAAACAAGCGGAGGAATCTCCGCGCTTGTAACATCCACAACGCTGGAAATCGGTCCAAACCAGGAGCGCTTTGTCATCGTCCCACTCGCGGCAACAAAATCGATCGGCAAAGCGGCCGTACACGTGAAGACCGAGGCCTTCGGCGAAGAGTTGGAGTCAGTCACAGAGATTCCTGTTCGACCAATCGCACCATTCGTTGCGAAAGGCCTCACCGGCTTCATCGATACCGGTACCCCTGTTCGCCACGACATCGGTGTTGATTATCTGCCGTATAATCGCGCTGCTCACCTTGTACTCAGTCCATTCCCCGTGGCAAACTTTGCAAAAGAGTTAAAGCATCTTGTCGGATATCCACATGGATGTCTCGAACAGACCGTCTCAAGAGCGTTTCCGCAGGTCTACTTACGGGACGTTGCCTCGTTACTCGCGCCGGAGATTCTGAAAAATGGAAGCCCGACATATTTTGTCAACGAAGCAATCACGAAACTGGGAACAATGCAAATGAGTGATGGCTCGTTCGCGTACTGGCCAGGAGGCACATACGCAAACACTTGGAGTAGTGTGTATGCAACACATTTCTTGCTGGAGAGCAAACGAGCGGGATATGCAGTTTCCGAAGCCATGCTGAGCGCGGCTCTTGAAGCGGTTGCGCGGATTGCACGAAGCAAGGCGGTACAGGACCTGTATTATTATGAGACGCAGAAGACGCTCGTCCGGCGTGTAGCGGACAAGAGTGTCCTGTATGGACTGTATGTTCTCGCCGTGGCGGGTAAGCCCGAGAAGCAGCTGATGGATTATTATCGCGCCGAGAAGTCACTTCTAACGACCGATACACGGTAT
>QKGJ01000389.1 GCA_003251275.1 Ignavibacteria bacterium | reverse complement strand
CCCTTGTCCATATGCTCTGGGCGAGCGGTCAGTCCGAAGCAATATTGAAATCGAAGATCAATCCAACTTCCCTGGACAGGTTTCAAGCAATTATCAAACGGGGTAAAGGAGCCGTGTTGCTGTCTGCACACTTTGGTTCGTGGGAGCTTCTTCCGCACTCCGTGCGTCTTTTTCTGGATCATCCTTTGGTCATGATTGTGCAGCGGCAGCGGAATGGAAGAATTGATGCGGTAGTTGATGCGATAAGGAAACAACATGGCAACAGTACCGTCCCGATGGGTCCATCAAGCAGGGGCCTTCTCACTGCTCTTCGTGAAAAAAAAATTGTCCTGATCCTTGGTGACCAAAGCGGTCCAAAGGAAGCTCCGTTCATCGACTTCTTTAAGCGGCCAGCAGCGACGCACCGAGGTGCCGCGGCTATTTGCTTGAAGACCGGTGCGCCGCTGATCTTCCTTATTCTCATAAGAGTGGAAAACGGAACCTTCGACCTGCATTATGAAGAGGTAGACAGGTCCGGACTCGAGGGATACACCGAGGAAAATGTCACCGAACTAACAAGGAGACATACTGCTCTTCTGGAAGAACAGATTCGTCGTCACCCGGAACAATGGCTCTGGATGCACAAGCGGTGGAAGCATACAGAGTATTACCGCTCGAGAAATGAAATGAACGAACGGGCAGTCCCTGCTGAATCGATCGACGGGGAGCGTGCCTGAGAATGGTTCCCCGGAACATCGTTGTTATCCAAACTGCTTTTATTGGCGACGTGATCCTGACCCTGCCGCTGGTTCAGGGGCTTAGAAAAAGGTTCAAGGACTCAAAGGTCTCGTTTCTGGCCATTCCATCCGCAGCAGGAGTACTGCTCAATCATCCAGACATCAACGAAATTCTTGTGTATGACAAGAAGGGGAAGGAGAAGGATCTTGGAAGCGCCATCCGGCTCATAGCTGAATTGCGAGATCGACGTTATGACGTTGCAATCGTGCCGCATCGCTCTCTCCGGTCGGCTGCATTGGCTCGTTTCGCAAAGATTCCTGTCCGAATTGGGTTTTCCTCGAGTGCTGGAAAATTCCTTTTCACCCGGGTGATCGAATACAAAGGGCAAGAACACGAGACCAAGAGGAACCTCAAAATGATGGCGGGGTTAGATGTCGAGATTCCTGCCCTCGAGTTGCCGAGGGTCTATCCCTCTCATGCAGACGAAAAGTGGGCCGCGGAAATGACTGCCAGCTTATCTGAAGAACCCATGATCGCAGTTGCACCCGGCTCGGTATGGAATACCAAGCGATGGCCGATGGATCTGTATCGGCAGCTGGTCTCAATGCTGGTAGCGGAAGGGATTAAAGTTCTTCTCCTGGGAAGCGGGGAAGATGCGCTACTTTGTGGAGAGGTTGCGAAAGGCTTGGGTAATCAGGTGATCAATCTTGCGGGGAGAGCAACGCTGCTCCAGTCAGCAGCGCTTATGCAGAGATGCCGAGTGGTCGTTTCCAATGATAGCGCCCCTATGCATCTTGCGGTTGCGGTCGGGACACCAGTGGTTGCAGTGTTCGGGGCAACAGTGCCCGCGTTTGGCTTTGCGCCGTTGGGTTTGCAAGATGTTGTCATTGAAACCCATGGACTCGCCTGTCGTCCGTGTAGCATTCACGGTGGTGAAACATGCCCCATCAAGACCTTCGTCTGTATGAATGCCATCTCTTCCTCCGCGGTCTACGAGAAGGTCATCTCCATTATCACCGGGGTGAGGACCTACGCATGACAGCCACAGTTGTGGAGTTGCATCTTCCCCAGTTAGACGAAGAGGTCTTGGAACACGCTTCTGCAGTTATTCGGGCCGGTGGCGTGATCGTGTATCCAACAGAAACTCTTTATGGGATCGGCGCCGATGCGATTAACGCAAAAGCGGTCAGCAAGGTGATAACGGCAAAGAAAGAGCGCGGTAAGAAACCGATCGGTGTCATCGCAGGTAACCTTCAGCAGGTATCAATGGTTGCAGCCACAGTGAATTCAGTTGCCCGAACATTGATCGACAATCTGTGGCCGGGTCCTCTTACGCTGATTTTCGACGCAACGCCGATTGTTCCTCCAGAAATCACCGGCGACACGGGAACGATTGGCGTCAGAATACCTTCGAACAGTTTTTGCCTGGCTCTGCTTCGTAGAACTGGTTGTCTGTTGACTGCTACGAGCGCAAATGTTTCCGGCACCGTGCCGGAAACAAGCATTCAAAAGATCCAGGCATCACTGGACGCGCCAATTGACATGTTTATCAATGCCGGCATTCTGAGAGAGAGCAAACCTTCGACCGTACTCGATGTTCGAGCACCTGATCCCGTGTTAGTGCGAGAAGGGGCGATACCATTTCACCAAATTCAATCCTTATTGCGGACTTCTTAATGAAAAACA
This sequence comes from Ignavibacteria bacterium, assembly GCA_003251275.1. Lineage (GTDB taxonomy): Bacteria > Bacteroidota > Ignavibacteria > UBA10030 > UBA6906 > SZUA-287. Next base: position 2,514 of record QKGJ01000389.1, on the reverse strand, counting down.
TACTGTTTCTCCTGTGTTACACTTCTTCCGTATGTTTGGCTGGGGTTTCAACGGTGCAAAGAGGCCAGGCATTTCGGGACCTCGGCAGTGAAGTGGTGGTAATGCATATTGCCGCCCACCCTGACGATGAAGATGGCGCTACAATCGCCTATATTCGGAGACACTTCGGTGCTAAAGTCTACACTGTGTTTCTGACCCGTGGAGAAGGGGGACAAAACGAAATCGGCCCCGAGCTCTATGATGAACTTGGGGTCATTCGAACTCGCGAGACAAAGGAAGCCGCTCGCATCCTGGGATCGGTTCCACTATTCATGAATTTTTCTGATTTTGGTTTTTCGAAAACTGCAAGTGAAGCCTTCGGTAAATGGGGCGGACCCTCGGAAGTGCTTCGTCGAGTGGTCTATGCCATCCGCAAATACAAACCGGATATCCTCTTCACAAACTTCAATACAGTGAGCGGTCATGGGCAGCATCAGGTCGCGGGCATTTGTACGATCACAGCCTTCGACGCTGCCGCAGATAGCACAATGTTCCCAGAACAGTTGCGGCTTCCCGGCCTTTCACTCTGGCAGCCCCGCAAAGTCTACGTGCGGCGATTTGGCTCAGGGAAGGGAGATGTTGATGTGGTTATCCCGATTGCTGCGATTGACGATCTGAGTGGCAAGTCATACCTTGATGTCGCTGCAGAGGCGCTGCGCAGCCATAAGTCACAAGGGATGGATAAGGTGGACCTTTCCCGATTCACCAGAACTACCAGCGGCTACGATCTTGTCAGGCAAAACAGCGTCTATTTATCGGATAGCACTTCGTTCTTTGGCGGTATCGACCTTTGGCGGGGAGTGAAGAACTCTCCTTTCCGTGACCTGAGAGATTTCATCCGGCTATTCAGGCCTGACATGGAAATCGATACCGTGCTTCACCGTGTATCGATTGCGCAGGAAATGATCCATGCACTTCCCGTTCCCGCCACTTCGTTCGAGACTCGTGTCGTTAAGGAATGGAAGACGGAACTGGGTTCACTCGTCCGTGCTGTCTCGGACATTCAATGTGACTTTAGACTGGAGGATAGTATCGCAACGCGGAATCAGGATATCGTTTGCACCGCTCGGATTCTTGCGGACAATCTCGCCATCTCTGATGTCCGTGCCCGGATTTCCTCCGCTTCTGGGTGGGCCATAAATGAGAGGCAGGGCGTGGCCCCGGTTGTGACTTCGAAAATGTTTGAACGGGACTTTGTCATCCATGTCGGGGGAAACGCATTCCTTACCATTCCGCGTGCACGGTATCAATATAACCCCATAGAATTGAACCAGGACATTACGGCCGACTTTTTCCTTCGGATAAACGGATTTCCAGTGACATTGTCCAGTACTGTTTCACCCGATATCGCTCCCGAACAGACCTTGAAGGTGATTCCGTCGACAATCTGGATTGAGCCGTCAAGAGCAAAGCGGGGAGTCGAGCTTGAAGTGGAGGTAAAGAGTTTCCTGCCAAAGCAAATGACCGGAACGATCAGCGTCACCGTCCCTCCGGGTTGGAGCGCAACACAGGCCAAATTCAGCATTGCGCGGGAGGATGATTTCACCAAAGCGGGGATTTCAATAACAGCGGAGAGCAACGTGAACGAGGGAGAATATCAGGTTCGTGTGAAAGCAGAGCATTCGTTTGAAGATGTCCACGTCAGAGTTCAAAAAGTCTCGGTTGCGGATGACATTGAGGTAGGATTGGTGACGAGTTTTGATAACACGATAGAAACCGTTCTCAAGGAGCTCGATGTTTCCTATCAACTACTGAATGATAAATTCCTTGAAAACCTTGACCTTCTTCAGTTCACTTCGATTGTTGTTGACATTCGTGCATACCTGGTCCGAGAAGATCTGCGACAATTCAATACCCGGCTCCTGAAATACGTCCACGATGGCGGAAACCTTGTTGTGTTTTACCAGAAGGATCAAGAGTGGAGGCAATCGTACGCTCCGTTTCCTTTCAGCCTAGGTCGAGACAGAATCACCAACGAAAATGCACCGATCGAGATTCTCGACAGCGGGCACCCACTCTTCACCAAGCCGAACATCATCGGGAATTCTGATTGGGAGGGATGGGTGCAGGAACGGGGATTGTATTTTCCCACAAATGTTCCCGAAGAGTACGAGCGGTTGCTTTCCAGCAATGATCCTGATGAAGAACCACTGACGACCGGATATCTCGTTGCCTTATATGGGAAGGGATCATACATCTATACATCCTACGTTTGGTACCGACAGATGAAAGAAGCTCATCCAGGCGCGATGCGTTGTTTTGCGAATATGATATCGTATCCCCTGTACCGCGCGAAATGAGATTTCTCCGAAAATTTCCCGGAAGATTCCTTCCATTATTGCCTCTATTCTTGTTCGTCTGCATGATTCCTTCATGCCGGGATTCCTCGCGGCGCACCGTCGTTGTGTATTCGCCTCATGGCAAGGAGATGCTTTCCGCTTTTGAACAGCGCTTTGAGAAAGTGTACCCGGAGAT
>QKGJ01000238.1 GCA_003251275.1 Ignavibacteria bacterium | reverse complement strand
AGCCGTTCCCAATAACTTATCATTTTCCTTAATTTCAAAACATTTTACAGCCCAATCAATGTATTTTCTGATGTTTAAGTGAGTGATAATCACCCCTTTAGGTATTCCTGTCGTACCAGATGTGTATAGTATATACGCTGCATCAGTTTCATAATTTTTATACTTTGATATATAACCATCAGACAGTGTTTTTAATTTTAATTTATCTATTTGTGTTTCATAAATAGTCTCATATGAAACATTAATAGTCTTCATCTCTATGCCAGCTAAAGTTAAATATTCCCTTAACCTCATATCTGTCACTTCATCGCATAAACATGCTTTTGGTTGTACATCTTTCACTATCTTTATAAATCTTTCAAAAGGTGCTTTCGCATCAATCGGAACGTAGACGGCATCCACTTTGAGAACACCTAGTATTGCCGCAATATAATTTACAGAACGCTCCATCCAGATGATGACCTTTTCCTGCCTCCTCACTCCTTGTTCACTCAGATAAAACGACAATCTGCTCGACAAAGAGCCTAGTTGTGAGTAACTAAGTGCACTTTTCCCGTCCGATACAGCAATCTTTTCAGGAGTCCTGAGAACAGCCTCGTCGAGATACTCTTGAGCAAGCGCGGGAGTCATAATTGTCATAACCCCATAAGACGAGAAATGATATTTTGCTGCATTTCAGTCGTCCCCGAATAAATTGTCGATGCAATACTGTCCCTAAGATCCCTTTCGATTTCATACTCGGTCATATATCCATACCCCCCGTGCACCTGAACGGCATCAAGGCAAGCTTTTTTCAGACTTTCACTTACGAAAAGTTTACAGACAGATGATTCAAGGGACGCACGCTTGCCTTGTCCCTTCAGCATTGCCGCCTTCCACACAATTAATTTACCGAGTTCTATATTCATCTTCATGTCGGCAATCTTATTCGCAACAGACTGATAACTTCCTATGCTTTTCCCAAAGGCGCTTCTTTCTTTAACGTACTTTACAGATGTTTCACATACACGTTCCATCGTGCCAATGTGAGCGGCAGGCAGGAGAGTTCTTTCCCACTCCATCGATTCACTGAATATAATTCCACCTTGACCTTCTTTCCCGAGCATTCTCTCAAGAGGAATCATGCAGTTTTCAAATACAAGTTCACCGTTCAGGAGCGTCGTCAACCCCATCTTTTCAAAGGGTTTGCACTGTTTGAATCCTGGAGTTCCCTTTTCGACAATGCAGCATGAAATGCCGCCCAAAGCCTTCTTTTCGGAATTCGTCACGGCAAAGACGATTACCGCATCAGCTATGGGGCCGTTGGAGATGAAAATCTTGCTGCCATTTATGACGTATGACTCCCCTTGACGTTCGGCCCTCGTTGCCATGGAAAGTGCGTCTGAACCTGAGGCGGGTTCGGTTATCGCCTGGGCGAATACTTTCTCGCCACGACAGATTAATGGGAGATATTTATCTTTTATTTCTTCACCTCCGAAGAGCAATATCTGTAACCCGCAGAGAATCTGCGTCCCTATCGCATGGACCAGTCCGGCGTCCCGACACGCATATCCCAGTGCCTGCATCGCGTGGACAGTAGACAGAAAATCAGCTCCACACCCTCCGTAACGTTCAGGGAAAGGGAGCGCCATGATCTGCATCTCGGCGCACTTCCTCCATGCATCCCACGGAAAAGAACCGTTCGTCTCAAACGAACGAATATCGTGGGAGAGTTCCGATCGAGCAAACCTGATGATAGATTCCCTCAAGGAAACCTGTTCTTCCGTCAAGCGGAAATCCATGTCAAACCTCCAACTGGTATCCGTTCTTTTCAAGAATCAACGCCGATATCGTAGCAATCGACTCAAAATTTTCAGGTATAAGGTCATCACCCGAGATCTGAACGGAAAATTTTTCTTCCAAAAAACCGAGGAGCGACATGATCCCAAATGAATCGATAATCCCCGAATCGATAAGATGGTCCGTATCCGTCAAAGGAACCTCACTCCCCTCAGGGATCAATTCAGAGGAAATAAACTGCTTGATCATTTCGTTGACACTCATAATCAAATCCTTTCCCCATTATGTAGACGATCAATTTCACCCGTAGCCACGAGTGAAGCCTCAACAAGTTCAGCCACATCAAAAACTTCGACAGCGAAATTCCCTTCATACTTTTTCAAAGCATCACCCAACATCGTCAAACAGAATGGACATCCTGTCGTCACAGTCGTAATACCTGCATTTAATATTTCATTGATGCGCTCTTCACATATCTTCGATCCAACCTTTTCTTCCATCCACATCCTCCCCCCACCCCCTCCACAACAGAAAGTCTTCTCACGATTGCGGGGCAATTCCTGTACAGAAGCTGAAAATATGGTTTCTATGATGTCGCGTGGAGGATTTTTTATATCGTTGTATCTTGCGAGATAACAGGAATCGTGAAAGGTTACTCGACTGTCCGGGGAGCAGCATCCCTTCTCCGTTTGTATCCTTCCATCTTTTATTAATGCGTCAATCACTTCGGAATGATGAAAAACCTCGAACTCCCCGCCTAACTGTGGGTATTCGTTCCTGAATGTATTGAAACAATGAGGACACGTGGTGATGATTTTTTTTATTCCATATTTTTTAAACGTATCGATATTCAACTTTGCAAGAGATTGGTAGAGATACTCGTTCCCCATTCTCCTAACCGAATCACCACAACACCGTTCTTCATTGCCGAGGACAGCAAAATCAATCTCCCCAATCTGCATGATTTTGACAAACGCATTGACGACTTTCCGGTTTCTCTCATCGAAAGCTCCTGCACAACCGGGCCAGAACAGATATTCGGCATCAGGGGTTTCGGAGATGAGGGGCGGAGGCGATGTCAACGTTTTTCTCCAATCGCTTCGTGTCTTCCTATCGAAATTCCAAGGGTTGTAGTTTCCTTCGAATCCGCGAAAGACGAGATGAGCTTCATGCGGGACCCTTGCCTCCATCATGACAAGGTTTCGCCTCATGTCGACGATCCGCGGAACATGTTCGACCATAACAGGGCAATTCACCTCGCATGACCTGCAGGTCGTACACGCCCACAAGACATCTTCTTCGACAAGATGCCGTGTTATTGAAATTTCCTTTTCCTTGGTTGAATTATCCTTACGACTTGCGTAACTGTACGCCGTCTGCTTGACTGTACTTTCAAGGCACTTCTTGAGCTCTCGATTCAATCTTTGTGGCGAAAGGGATTTGCCGGTCAGATATGCAGGGCAAGATTCCTGGCATTGGCCGCATTCAGTACAGGCGTCCAATTCAAGGAGGTGCTTCCAGTGGAAATCTTCTATTCGAGCAACTCCGAACTTCTCGTTTTCACGTTCAAAGTCGATGGCGGAAAGCGTGACGGCAGCTTTCTCATTTCCAAGAAAAATACTCGCGGGAGAAGTCAGAAGATGGAGCAACCTGGTATGTGGGATCAATGAAATGAAGATCAACGATGCAGCAAGATGCAGCCACCAGATCCCCTGATGAAACTGGAGATATTCATTCTGCCCGAATGAAAGATACGTTGAGATTGAATATCCAACGGGAGACCAGAGAGCCCAAGGGTCTGATGTACGAGACATTCTCATCCCTTCTAGAGCAAACCCTGTCACTAAAATAAAGATAATCAATACAAAAGGAAGTATCTCCGCGGTAGAGCCCCTCCCCTCACCTCTCAAAAATCGCCAACGCTTCCAACCGGCAAAAATTACAGCTGGAAAAGCGAGAATTCCGAAGATATCCATGGAGAGGCTAAGGCACAGATAGACTCCTCCCTGATAAACGGGGAGGTCAAAGTGCTCCTGCAAAAAGATACTTAAAGTGCCGAAGAGGAAGAGTGCGAATGCTGAAACGATGAGTGCGTGTGAAATTTTTGAAGGACGATCAGAAAAACGCTTATGAGTAATCAAATTTCGAAGAAAGGCTATCGTACGGCCTTTGAGATTTTCGAACCTGTCCCGGAAGTCTCCCGCCCCCTGACACCATGCCCGGAATTTATGATGGACACCTCGCGCAAATATGCCCATGGAGACGACCGACATAAGGTACATCAGCCAATAGCTGTCGCTGTAGAGTCCGAGTTCCCTGGTAGCCTCCATAAGAAACAGCCCTTTCGTAACGCATAAACCTGATGCTCATGCTACCGACCGGCCAGATTCCTTATCTCTTCAGTTAATGCGGGAACAACTTCAAACAGGTCGCCAACGATACCGTAATCACAATAAGCAAAGATATTCGCAGACGGATCCTTGTTGATCGCAACAATATTCTTAGCCTTGCGTATGCCGGCCAGATGCTGAACAGCCCCGGAGATACCGCAAGCGATATACAAGTCGGGAGTAACAACCTTTCCGGTCTGCCCGACCTGATGATTCTGAGGAATCCAGCCGGAATCGACTGCCGCGCGACTGGCGCCAAGAGCCGCGCCTAAAACATCGCAGAGTTCCCTGAGGGGATTCCAGTTATCTTCCCCCCCCACCCCTCTTCCACCTGAAACAACAATTTTTGCTCCAGACAGATCAATAATCCCTTTGGCGGTCTGTACAACATCCAGATTATTTATACGACTTGGCATATTCGGCAGTAGAGATTTGATGATTAGCGGCAAGTCCTCTCCATCTTTGTTCACTTCGACCGTATTTAGTCTCACTGTCGCCATGGCAGGGGTCGACGTTACGTTCAGAACCGCGTTCAGAGATCCGCCGTAAATTGACTTCACACCTTTGAGACCACCTTCCCATGTCAAGTCATTGCAATCCTGAAGCAGTTCCGCCCCGAGATGCGCAGCGGCCGAGGCGAAGAGGTTCTTGACAACATCTGTAGCTCCTCCTAGCAGAACCCGGGCATCAGACTGATCCGCAACTTCTTTAAGAATCCTCACATGTAAATCACTCGAATAATTACCTGTATTTTCAGCT
>QKGJ01000355.1 GCA_003251275.1 Ignavibacteria bacterium | reverse complement strand
TTGCTGGACGTTCCGAGAAATCGCGATAAAGTGTTGTGGACTCTGAGAAGTCCGTAGATCCCATTTTCTGAGATAAGGACGAACCAATCGCATCCCCAGCCTGGTAAGCAGACCTGCTCTCTCCCTGCTAAAGTACTGGTCGTATAGTCCCCAGATATAGCGCATGGGTGTATAACAATAGCAGACGTGAAGGGTCGATGGCCTGACTTTCACCCCTTTCGCGACGCAGTGATTCGATGAAATCACAAGATCGAAGGATGAGAGATCGAGTGATTCTATTGCACGGGGAAAGAGTGGAAGGTAGTTTCTGTAATATGATTTTCTGAGCGGGAGATGTTGTACGAACGATGTCCGGATATTCATTCGTTCTATCGTTTCAGAAACCGATCCTTCATTGTGGAGTAGGACGAACACTGTTGCGTCCGGATAAAGCTCGCACATCGCTTCCACACATTTCTCTCCGCCACGCATTGCGGTAAACCATTCGTGTACAATTGCGATGCGGCGGCGGTGTACTGGAGCCATGATATCAATGCCATGAATGACGATAATGATCGATGGAAAAAAGATACCCAAATCCATCATCTTTCCAAATCATTGCTTCCATTGTTCTTCATCGCTATATTCTGCCGTTCACAATACCTCGCCGAAACAATAGAAATCTCTTTGAGCATCTTTTTTGGCATAGTAGTCATCATTGTATCGTTTATGATCCTTGCGTCCGTGGTCATCTTGATCGTTGGACCCGGGATGCTTCTTCAGCCCTACCGAAGGACGGCGGAGTACTACCGGAAACGGACAAAACTGCTACACCCTTCAGACGCGGGACTCCAATGTGAAGAACTCACTCTGAAATCAGCGGAAGGAATAAATCTCAGCTGCTGGTTGATCAAGGCGCCCAAAGCGGCAAAAGGAACGGTGTTGTTTCTTCATGGGGTGAGTGAAAACAAGATTGTGGGAATACCCATCGCGCGGCTGCTGCATTCTGCGGGGTATAATGTTTTTCTTTACGATTCGCGTCGCCACGGTGATAGCGAGGGGAAATACTGTACCTACGGGTTCTATGAGAAACATGATGTTCGGACCATCATTAACTACCTCCACAACCGGCCCGATATACGTTTGGGCAAAGTGGGTCTCTTTGGCAGTTCAATGGGAGCAGCGGTTGCCATTCAGGTAGCCGGTATCGACAATAGAATTGCGGCCATTATCGCTGAGAGCGGGTTTGCCACGCTGAGAACCGTCTTTGATGACTACCAACGCCGGATCGTGAAACTCCCATGGCATTATCTCAGAAATATCGTTATCCGGCGATCGGAGCAAATCGCCCACTTCAAAGCGAGTGCTGTTTCTCCGCTGGCTTCGATTACCAATGTTCACATTCCAATCTTCATGATGCACGGAACCGCCGATGATCTGATTGACCACGCGTATTCCCAAATGCTGTACGAAAATACGGACGAACCAAAAGAACTCTGGCTCATTCCCAACGCACGGCACGATAACATGGCAGAAATCGGTGGGGACGAATACAAGTCCCGAATTCTGGATTTCTTTGGAAGGACTCTTGCCCCGTGACAGTTGCTCAAGGAGCTAAAGCTCTCTGGATGTCTCGCACCAATTGCTCTGAGAGTGGCTCCACTTTCTTGTCGTAATGACCCAGAATCTCGCCATTCTTGCCAATCAGGAACTTTTCAAAATTCCATTGAATTTCGCCTATTACCTCTCCGTTGGTTTTGGCAGAGGTCAAGTATTTGTAAAGAGGGTGTTTATCCGCTCCTTTTACCGAGATCTTTTCGAACATGTCGAAAGTTACCCCATACTCGTTCTGACAGAATTGCTGTATATCTTTGTTTGATCCCGGTTCCTGTCCTCCAAAGTTGTTTGCTGGAAAACCCAGCACTACGAGTCCCTTCTCCTTGTAGTCTTCGAAAAGCTTCTGCAACCCTTCGTATTGCGGAGTGTAGCCGCATTTCGAAGCTACATTCACGACCAGCAACACTCTCCCTCTGTAGGTTGAAAGAGGTACTTCTTTTCCATCGATGGACTTCATTGTAAAATCGTAGATGGTTCCCAACTGATCTTCCATATTTATCCTCTGAGGATTCGTCGCAAGTAGCAGCAAACAAAGGGTTAGCATACGTTCTCCTACACAAAAAGATATAACCTTGTTCTCTGACATAACTTAGGAAGAAGATTCCGTGGATGCCAGCGAATTTTTCTTTCAAAATTAATTTTGTTTCAAGGAACCTTGACTTTTGTTTTTTGTTTCTTACTTTACAGAAGGAATTCAATCCCTTCTTGGGGCTTTCGAAGAGTCGGCTTTGCACGGAGGGCAAATGAAAAGAAGCAATCGTGCATTAAGAAAGTTGATCCTGTTGAAAATCTACAACCATCTTCAGGAGAATTACGGGATCAACATAGAGCGGGATGAATTCATCAATGATCGCCTCCACCCTCACCAGCTCGACGCAATCCTCGCCTTCAAGAGCGACCTCGTCCTTGACAGTCTCCGCAGCGCAATCGACCGTATAGAAGAAAAGACTTTTGGTCTTTGCGTTTTGTGTAAGAGAGAGATCGCTCGAGGCGCAATTGAAGAAAATCCGGTGAGACGCTTTTGCGAGCATTGTGAACACCGCTATACCGGATCGCACCATCACGTCGAGGAAGCTCACCACAGTCCGACCATGTGATATTTAGATGGTCGGGAACCAGCGAATCGGCACCCTCTTCTGAGGAAGCACCTCACTCTGTCTCTTTTCTCTTCACCTCTCTCAGAACAGATATTCCTTAAACTGTTTCAAAATGTGGCCAGTGGTGATTATTGTGTACGCTCAGACTTCTCAAATGAGGATAAATGAGCTGATTAGCCCCTCTGCGTTTGGCATGAGGATTGGACTATGAAACAGCGAATCACATTGCCGAGAGGTGCAAATATGAAACATTTCATAACATTCATTACTCTTCTTCTCCTCGCATCCGCGGGGACACAAGCTCATCCTCGTCATGGGGGGGGCGTGACATTTGGTGTATTCTATAGCTCGCTGAGCCCATACGGCGAATGGATAGAACTCGAGCCAACTGTTTACGCTTGGCGACCGCTGAACATTCACGAGGGATGGCGTCCATATACTGTCGGTAATTGGGCGTGGACGGATGACGGATGGTATTGGAACACCGATGAACCCTGGGGATGGGCAGCATATCACTATGGCCGTTGGTATTATGACGATTTCTACGGCTGGGTTTGGATTCCTGGTTACGAATGGGCCCCTGCCTGGGTTGAATGGAGATACGGTGGTAATTATATCGGATGGGCACCATTGACACCGTACGCAGTGTTCAGCGTACACATTGGCGTCTATTACAAAACGCACTGGTCCACTCCGAATTACTATTGGTCATTTGTGGATTGTCGTTACATCACTCATCGGCACGTCCATAAGTATGTGTATCGACCATCCTATAACACAAGATATATCGGACGTACACGAAGCTCCGGAAGCGTCCGCTATGACGGGGGACGAATTCGGACCTCAGGACCGACAAGAGATTACGTACAACAGCGCGGTCGAATCCGCGTTGATCGAACTGATTTGATTGACGTTCAAAGCAGGGAAGAAATCGGCTCTGGCCGGACTTCCCAAGGGAGAGATCGAATCAATGTCTATCGACCGACAGTTGATGCAGAGCGAGGCATTGACCGTCCAGCAACTGCAAGACGGGCCGAGCGCAAACTCGACATTGATACTCGCTATACGGATGCGATGAAGCCACCACTGGGAAGCGACCGGGAACGAGAAGATATCCGCACTCAGGATAGGAATTCGAGGCCCGACCCTGACCGCACCATGGAAAAACCACGGGTCGATAACTCGCAAGAGCGATCACAGAGACCTTCAGTAGAGAATGAGCGTAGGTCGCGGGAGACGGTAGCCCCGAGAACACCAAGGCGCGAGTCTGCTCAGGAAAAGTCGCGGGAGCGAAAGAGTGAATCCCCAAGTGTCCGGCAGCGGCCGGAGCGAAAAGAGACGCAAGGTTCGCCTCGACAACGGGAGGTACGCCCGACGGAGCGGAAAGAGGTTCAAAGGAGTGCCCCCCAACGATCTGAGACAAAGAAAGACACACGAAAAGGAGATAGTCGAAGACCACCTTCACGCTAGCATATAAAGTGAAACCAACAAAACAGAAACGGCGGGAAACACCCGCCGTTTTCTTTATTCACTTGCCGAGGTCCTATTTATTTCGTCTCGGTCATAAAGTCCTTTTTGTGCTTGAGTAATTGCTCTGCTTTCCATTTGTTCAATTCGAACAACTGAGGTGAAGCCGATGAACGGACGATGTATTTTGCTCCTTCGTTGGTCCCGTAGAATGTTAAGTCTGTCCCTTCAACGCTGATTACCGCGGTCGGCTGCGAGAGAGTCGTCACGACCGTGTCGATAAATTCGTCAGCTTGAATGTTGCTGAGGGCACTCACAAATGGTGTTGCTTTTGTTTCGGACGACGGTTCAGAATCAACCTCCCATACGCTGTCCTGAAGGCTGAGCGTAAACGCTTCGTCCTTATACTGGAACCGGATTGACCTGATCTGCGCGCGATCTCTTTGGAAAACCGTCTTGTCTCGCCAGTCCTTGAGCGATCTGCTGAATACTGAACTCAACACACCATCTGTCAGATACACGTCGTTTGATTCTGCTGCGCGCACGTAGGTGTTGGAAAACGAGCTTCCTGTTTTGCCGATGTACATCGCTCCCCTTTCACTTCCCGCGCTTGATATCTTCACCAGCGTTCCCGAGCTGTCCACCTGAAAGAGGTTTCGTTTCTCGGGGTTGGTCGAGACCGGACTGGTAATGGCAAGTGATTTCCCGGTTCCGACAGCCTTCTGCACTGAGCCTTGGTCTGCCAGATACTGAATTGGTTTTGTTAGCGACCACAGCCCTCCCTGTTTTTCAAGTACCACTGTTTCTTTCGGTGATTGAATCTCAATCTTGTCAACACTACTGGAATCATACGTCACGAGAAAAGAAGTACCGGACACATTTGTCTCACCGGGGCGGCGCAAGACAAGAAAGGTTGCAACTGCAAGAAGGGCGAGAACGAGAAGGAGCCGGGGCGAAACGATTTTCATCTGTCAACTTGGAATTTGTTCAACGAAATTATTCCATTCCTTTCTTACGGGCTTTCCGGACGCGCCAGCGGAACAACCCGTAGCCGAGAACGAGTGCAGGTGGAAGTATCAGATTACCATATTTCAACATGTTGCGCGTCTCATCGGAGACCTGTTCCAGCGGCGGAAGCGAAACGTCTTTGGTTCTAATCGAAATCAACCCGGCATCGTCTGCAAGATAATCCATCATGTTTGCAAAGAACGTCAGATTATCCCTGTTCCCAAGGTATTGATCCCGGACGAAATCGCCATCCCCCACCACAACAACACGGGTCTCCGGACTGACGGTCAAAGGCGTTCCCGTAAAATGAATCGCATCTGCCGCTGTATCGATAGGAACAGGTTTTCCTTCAAAGGCGCTCTTGAATTGTCCCCAGGTAACCGCGGCGACCGGAATATTGTGTTCAGAAAACGTCGTTGCCAGATCTTCCTGTGTATACTTCTGTAGTGGATCAAAAAAGAAGGGGCTGCTTTGCCGCCCGCTTTGTTTGGAGGACGAAAGAAGAACCTGTCCATTCAGGCTCCTCTCCTTCAGATTAACGGTATCAACCGAACTAATGAAGAAAAACATGACCCCTTCAAGATCCTTCACCATCGAATTCTCCTTGTTTACATTGCTGACCAGAGGAAGGAGCGGGAAAGGTACTTGGGATTGGATCTGGAAACCAAATTGCTGCTGCATGACGCTAATATTGGCACACTGCAAGTCGCGGACAAGATCGGAATGGATTACCAAACCATATGTCCGCAAGAGATCGTCAAGATTGAGCGTCACCTCCCGGCCAAAACGGTTTTGCAGATTCGCGTCCACTCGGTTCAGCAGGAAAGCAACCTTGCCGCCACGCATGACAAACTGGTCAATCTGAAACTTGTCAGTCTCCGGAAAGGAGTTCGTTGGAGCCATCACGACAAGCACGTTGACGTCAGCTGGGACTGCTTTCCCCTTCGAGACATCGACACTCGTTACATCGTACTGTTTAGAAAGCAACTGCTGGATACGTGTCGCTTCGCTGAGAGGCGGTTCTCCATGTCCGGTCAGAAATCCAATTTTCTTCCTTGATTTGGAAGTCAATCGCTTGATCGTGCTGCTGATATCGTATTCCAGGCTTCCAATGTTCTGCACGACAGGAATGACTTCTTTCTTATCCTCATATAAGAACACCAGTCCCATATAGGCGCGCATCACCTCAAACTTATCCGATTTCAGGACCTGCAACTGCACCGGTGGAATTCCCTGTTGCTGCGCTTCCTGCTCCCCTTTTTCACCTGAAGGATCAAGGAACTCGTACTGGAAGTTTCCATTTGAATAGGCCTTGTACTCATTCAATTCATCCAGCACCATGCGACGGTTATTGTTGTGGGGAGCTGGAAGGTTATCGGTAAAAAAAGCGCGGACTGTGAGCTTATCATCAAGCGAATGGACCAGTTCCTTGCTGGCAGGAGAGAGGGAGAATATCTGCTTCTCCGTCACGTCGATGCGATTAAACAATCGTATGGAGACTATGTTCAACAGAACAAGAATGAGCAGAACGGTAACAATTCTTGCGACAGCGCGTGATTTCAGATTACGATGTGCCATACCTGCTTACCATTTCCTACGTTCAAGTGAAACAGTTGCGAGAAGAAGAGAGAATCCGAGAACTGAAGCAAAGTAAATCACATCCCGGGAGTCAATGACTCCTCGGGCAATATTCGAAAAATGATAGTCCACGGAGAGGAACTCCAGGGTGGAGGCAATTCCTTGCGGGACAAAGACGAGAACTTTGTCGAACATGAAAAAGATGAAAACAAAAAGAAATCCCATAATGAACGCAACAATTTGGTTATCGGTGAGACTGGAGGCAAGTAGACCGACAGCCACGTACACTCCTCCAACGAGAAGAAGACCGATATACCCCGTCACCACAGGTCCAAAATCCATCTCGCCGAGGCTCATGAGCGTGATGACATAGAGCAGCGTCGGAAGGAGCGTTGCCAAGAGAAGAACCCAGGCAGCAAGGAATTTTCCCAAAACAATTTCCACATCCTGCACCGGTTTAGTCGTGAGAAGCTCAATCGTTCCCGTTTTCTTTTCCTCGGCAAGCAACCGCATCGTGATTGCCGGGACAAAAAACAAAAACATGAGCGGAGTATATTCAAAGACAACGCGGAGTTGCGCAACGTTCATGAGGAACAGGCTGGATTGAAAGAACCAGCCGAGAATAATCAGGAACACAACAATCACAACATACGCAACAGGAGAATTGAAATACGACCGAAGTTCGCGTTTGAATATCGGAAGAATGTTGGAAAGACTCATAGTATCTCAGAATAAATGTTCATGAAGGCGAACAGAGAGCTGCTTTATCAGGCAGCCGTCGTCAATTTGTGAAACACCTCCTCCAAACTAGTCGATTTGCGTGAGAGCTCCAGCAAAACCCACTTTTCTTTGACGACCAGCTTGAAGAGTTCTTCGCGAATATCCGAACCTTTCTCCGCACTCACTTCAAAGCGGTGGATGCCGTCCGTTTGTGAAAGGAGCTGCACCCCGCTGACCGCGGAAAGATTCCGAAGTTTCGGTGCAATGGATTGGAGGGGATCCGCCACCGCCGCTTTCACCTCGATCGTAAGGGACTCTGCCCCGTGAAACTGTTCCTGAAGGTGCTGTGGGGTTCCATCCGCAACGATCTTCCCATCATTGATAATGAGCACCCTGTCGCAAGTCGCCTGCACTTCCGACAAGATGTGCGTCGACAGAATGACGGTCTTCGCTCGACCTAACTGCTTTATCAGGTTCCGAATCTCGACGATTTGATTTGGATCCAGTCCGCTGGTTGGCTCATCCAGAATAAGAACATCGGGATCATGGATCATTGCCTGCGCCAATCCCACCCGCTGCCGATATCCCTTGGAGAGTTCGCCAATATCCTTATGACGAACATCTTCCAACCCGCACACGTGAACCATTTCCTTTTGCCGATTTTTGATATCGCTCGCAATGAGGCCGTGTAGTTGGGCAGAATACTCAAGGTAGTCCAGCACATTCATATCATGATAAAGCGGGTTGTTTTCCGGCAGATAGCCGATTTTTTTTCGTACCTGCAATGAGTTCTCGGTAATGCTCATTCCGTCCACCTCGACTGTCCCGGTGTTCGGCGGCATGTAACAGGTGAGGATTTTCATTGTCGTGGTTTTCCCGGCGCCGTTTGGCCCAAGAAAACCGAGGACTTCACCCGTGCTCACATCAAAGGAGATATTATCAACGGCCTTTTGTTCACCATAGGTTTTGGTGAGATCGCGAACTATAATAGACATAGGTTTTGGGAAAGGTAAAACGAAAAGTATCAAGAATGATGCTGTGTTACGGCGGGCAAAAATATAACGAACGAAGAAAAAAAAGTCAACACCCTTACTGTTTTGCCGGCATAATAATCCAAGCAAGAAAGTAGCCCACACTGACCGGGATAAGGGCAGTAATCAGAGCAAACACTACAACCGCCACGCGAATAACGGTCGGATCGATATCGAAATACTCTGCCAAGCCGCCGCAGACCCCGGCTATTTTCTTGTCTGTTTCAGAAAGTGTGAGACGCTTCATGTTGTCCTCTCGTTAAAGTGGGGGAACTTTTTCATGCCATCGAGTGACCCGCTGATATGCATGGGCGGCTTCAATGATATCGCTCTCAGCAAAGGTGCGACCTATTATTTTGAACCCAATCGGGAGTTTTGCTGAATCGAACCCACAGGGGATTGAAATGCCCGGAAGGCCCAGTAAGTTTTCAGCAGCCTCAAGATAATTTCCTCCGGGGAAAATCTCATTCATCGTTGCGCTGACGGGCGGCGCAGTTTGTAGGGTCGACGATCCAATGAGCAGATCATACCTTTTAAAAAGTTCTTTGAAATCAAATGCCATCTTCTTTCTTAGTCGCTGGCACCGAAGATAATCCACCGCGGTGATCAGCTGTCCACCGAGAATTTCCCCTCGTCGGTCCGGATCAATGATCTCATCGATTTTTCCGTCGCGGACGAGAGGTTCAAAGGCTGATGCTTCCTCCGATGCAATAATCGTTGAGGCGATCGCTTCATAGTCATAGGCTGGCAGTTGTACCTCTTCGACATGAGCGCCAAGGCTTTTGAGAATTTCCGCGGCCTGCTTGAATGCCCCCTCCACCTCCCGACTCCCCCATTGGGAATAGTCTTCCCGAACAAATCCTACGTGCCACCCGGCCAGCCTTTCCCGCGCCTTCGTCAGGGTGACTCTGAACGGCATTTTGACTGTCGCATCATCATCCGGATCTAAACCCTGGAGAATGTCGAAGATCGCTGCACAGTCGGCAGCGCTCCTTGAAATTATTCCCACCTTGTCCATCGACCATGACAAAGACATTACGCCTGATCGACTGATCCTCCCAAAAGTTGGGCGCAGTCCTGTGACTCCGCAAAATGAAGAGGGAGTCATAATCGATCCCCACGTTTCAGTTCCCAAGGCAAAGGGAACAAGCCCGGCCGCGACGGCCGCACCTGAACCACTGGATGATCCTCCGGACCAATGTTCCAGGTTCCATGGTGTACGGCATGCACCTGTGGCGGTGGCGGTTGGAGGCCCGCCTGCAAGTTCACTCATCGAACATTTCCCAATGAGGACGGCCCCCGCCACTTCCAGCCTTTGAATCACGGTGGCAGTCTTCTCGAACATTTGATCTTGAAAAGGTCTTGCTCCCCATGTTGTGGGATACCCCGGAAACGAGAACAGGTCCTTCACAGCGTATGGAATTCCATGGAGCGGACCGCGAAACAAACCTGCCTGCTGCTCTTTTTCCGCCCGTTCGGCTTGCCTAATCGCCACATCTTCAGTGACGGTTACAAAGGCATGCAGTTTCGGATTCAGCCTCTCGATCCGACTCAGATAGCTTTCAGCAAGCCTCAAGGGAGACAACTTCTTCCTCTTAATAAGCCGGGAGATCTCCGACACAGAAAGGAAGAAAACATCCTCACCAATCATTTCTTTTCTCTGGCCATCTGAGGAGAAACAAACTGAATAGCAGGTGGAAGTGAGTTTTCCAATCTTATCTCTCTTGCTGAACTCATCATCCGATTATAACCTTCCATAAACGTCCGGACGAGCTCATGTTGTTCACCGGTGAGGACTAGGCCGGCAATTTCTTCCGGTTGAGTGCCGGCTTCGTTTGTGAACAGGGCCCCACCGATGTCCTTCGAGGGGCACCAGAGGAAAATGGCAGATCCCGAGAACGTTTTTGCAAACTGGCGTCGCGACATGTCGTTCATTTTTTGGCATCCTCCGCATAATAACTATTGTTTGATGATCGGGAATGAAATACGTACTTTAGAATGGAGCTTTCATCAAAACGAATTTAAGCGAGTGTCGTGTGCGTATTGATAGACAATTGGTAGTTGTCGGCGATAGAATTCTCCTCGAACTCGAAGATGAGCAAGAGACGACAAAGACTGGCTTGTATCTTCCTGCTTCAGTCCGTGAAAAAGAGAAGGTCACAACCGGAAAAGTAGTCAGAGTCGGCCCAGGTTACCCGATCCCTAATCCTGGATATATGGATGAGGAGCCATGGTCTCGCCCCAAAGAACCGATGAAGTATATCCCCTTGCAGGCGAAAGAGGGAGACCATGCAATGTTTCTCCGCGAACAAGCGGTGGAGGTCGAGTTTGAGGGAAAGAAATATTACGTCGCCCCTCAATCGGCAGTTCTTCTTCTTGTCCGAAGCGTTCTGAAAGAAGAGTGACTAGCGCGGAAGCGTGGCCAGGAGATCTGGCAGCCCTGCAATTGAACTCAGAACGTGCGATGGTTGCGTCTCCACCTCCTCCAGAACCTTCTCCTTATCCTTTCCAGTCCGGACGAAAATCGTCTCGAGTCCCGCATGATGTGCCCCGAGAATGTCCACCTGATAATCATCTCCGATCATTATCGCGTCCCGTGCTTCCAGATTCATACTTCTACACGCGTGAAAAAAGAATTCTCGGAAGGGCTTGCCAAAGACACGCGCTTGTTTTCCTGTCGCATATTCGATCGCGGCGATGAATGATCCCGCATCGAGAACAACGCCTTCCTGAGTAAGCCAATACCGGTTCTTCTGGAACGCCACTATCTCTGCGCCATTACGGACCATGCGAAATACCAGGTTCATGTTCGCGTAGCTGAAGCCATCGCCCATGTCACCGATAACCACATGCGTTGGGTTATCATTATCCAGTGGTATTCCTATGAAATCCTCTTTAAGGTTGGTACTTGCGAAAAAGAAGCATCTTGGGTTGACGAGAGAGCGCAGATACGTCGCTGTTGCAAGGGGCGCAGTGAACAAATGCTCCATCGGAATTGCAAACCCGGCCTGTTGTAATCGCGAGGCGAGCTGAGTTCTATTCACGTTGGTTGTATTCGTGACAAAGCGATGGGAAATCTGCCTTTCCTTGATGAAATGAAGCGCCTCCATCGCACCCGGGATGATTTGTTCCTGGACATACAGCACACCATCCAGATCGATAAGGAGTCCCTTCATGTTCTTTCGCTGCTCAAAGTCGAAATGGAAGAGAATCAGGCGATAGTGATATCCTGAGAAAGATAGACGTCTTGAATCGCGTTGAGAATCTTCACTCCATCGGCCATCGGCTTCTGAAACGCCTTTCTTCCCGATATCAAACCCATCCCACCTGCACGTTTGTTGATGACCGCAGTCTTGACGGCATCCGCAATATCATTCTGGCCAGATGCGCCCCCCGAATTTATCAGGCCGGCTCTGCCCATGTAGCAATTGGCCACTTGATACCGAGTGAGGTCGATAGGATGATCGGTGGTCAATTCGCCATATACCTTCTTATGCGTTTTGCCAAAATTCAACGCTGTAAATCCACCATTATTCTCCGGTAGCTTCTGCTTGATGATATCAGCTTCGATCGTCACACCAAGATGGTTTGCCTGGCCCGTAAGATCTGCAGACACATGATAATCCTTCTCTTTCGTTTTGAACGCAGCGTTGCGCGTGTAGCACCATAGGATTGTTGCCATGCCCATCTCGTGCGCATATTTGAACGCCGAGCTCACTTCTTGAATCTGGCGCTTCGATTCTTCCGACCCGAAATAAATGGTAGCGCCAACGGCAATAGCACCCATTTCAAAGGCTGTATCAATATCACCAAACATGATCTGATCATACGAATTTGGGTAAGACAAGAATTCGTTATGATTGATTTTGACGATGAAGGGAATTTTGTGGGCATACTTTCGAGCAACAGACCCAAGAACGCCAAAGGTGGACGCAACAGCATTACATCCCCCTTCAAGAGCCAGCCTCACGATATTCTCCGGATCAAAATACATCGGGTTTGGAGCGAAGGAGGCACCGGCCGAATGTTCTATCCCTTGATCCACAGGTAGAATCGAAAGGTATCCTGTTGACGAAAGGCGCCCGTTTGAAAACAACTGCTGCAAGCTGCGAAGGACGCCAGTCTTGCGATCGGAAGTTATCCAAACCCGATCTATGAAGTCGGGCCCTGGCAGGTGCAATGAACTCTTAGGAATTCCTTTGCATTGATGCTCGAGGAGCGACTTCGCATCACTACCTAACAATTGCTCAATTGCCTTGGACATGTAGATTTCTCCTTGGGTATTTTTTGGTAAGAAGCAGGACCGAGCAGGCTGTCACCCGGATAAGCAGTTATTAAACAGAAAAATATAGAAAAAACCCTGCCGTTATTCAAAACAGTGTCCATAAAGGTAGGCCAATATTCATCTTCTGTGTACAAGAATGGACACCCACGATTATGGAATGAAGGGGGCCGAAATGTCGTTTTTGATTTGGTTCTGATGAAACTCGGAAAATAGTTCCGTTGCACACCCTCTCGAATGTGAAAATGTTCTCATGTGTCAGCAATAGTACTCTATCAGGCTTCAAACATATCAGATTTTGACGAATCCTTTTTGGCACGCAAATCGTATGTAGTAGGGAAGGTCACGGATTGATAAAAATCCAGCAATTGAGGTGAGCCATGAGAATGAAATATAGATTCGTTCAACTCTCAAAAAATGAGCAGGAGTTGCTTGAGATGATTCTCATGGACGAAATTGATGTCCAGGCCTGGTACACCGTCACCTATTCCGGCATTTTTGGAGAGGAACTTCTCATAGCAATTCAGTAGAAATGGAGCATTCGGAATGAAGGCAATAACCGTGACAGCATTGATGGCGTTGGCGGTTGCAATCCCATTCTTCATGGCGAAAAAAGGTCAAGTTGCTCTCATCCGCCATTCTGATACAGAAAACCAACACGACGAAGATGTGAGATACGACATTGACGATTTCCTGACGTAGAGGAAGATTCCTGCTCCCCCCGGTGGGATGGGGGCGAAGGAAATAATAAAAAAGATGGAGTGCCGCGATCATTCTGTCTTTTTTTTGCCCGAAAAGACCGGAACGCAACAAATTCTTGCAATTCGTTAACCATTCTCCTATCTTCCAAAAGCAATTAACAGTACACCGTTTTTTGTGCTTTTAATGGTCTTGCGTGCAGGCCTATCGCTTTTGGACGACACCCTCTAGCCCGGCTGGTCTGCTGTTAAGAGAGCAAAGAAACTAGGTGCCCTCAATGGGCGGCTAAGCCGTACACATCGGAAAATCACATGAGGAGTTGCTCCATGGAAAAGGGAGTCGTCAAGTGGTTCAATGGATCCAAGGGATTTGGTTTCATCCAGCGGGAATCCGGTGATGACGTCTTCGTCCACTATAAAGCCATTACGGGCGAAGGATACAGATCCTTGAACGAAGGCGACAAAGTGGAGTTCGAAGTAGAGACGGGACCAAAAGGGCTGCAGGCATCGAACGTCACAAAAGTCGCATAGTATTTCGGGTTCCGAGATTTAGCATGCCCCGGGAGTAAATCTCGGGGCATTTTCTTTTCTTCAATAACCACCGCTTCGAAATGAACACGTTAAGACTAGCTCTTTGCTTCGACACCTCTCTCCTTTCTTCAAGGAGGAACATTCCTGAACCGCAAGCGAACATCCTCGTTCTTCCAGAGCTTGCCGACACCGGATATCGTCAGGTTTACGATGGCGTCGTGCCACATACTCAAAGTGATTCCTATTATAAGTCCCTACAACTTCTATCTGCACGAAGTATCGATACAATCGTCGCCGGGTCAATGTATTTTCGCGACAAGAAGAAGAATGCGAATTCCAGTTTCGTTTTCCATAAAGGAAGCGTCATTCACCGGTACGACAAGATCCACTTATTTCAGCCGTGCCGTGATCATGAGTATTTCGTCGCCGGGGGAAAGAATACAAGCTTCACGATTTCGTTGGATGGCGATAGATTGAGCGGAGGAGTTATTCTCTGTTACGATTTGCGATTCCCCGAACTTGTAAGGGTGTTGGCAGCCAAGGGAATTCAAATCCTTTTTGTGCCGGCTCGATGGCCAAAAATTCGCGACGGGGCATGGAGTTCATTGCTGAAAGCCCGAGCGATTGAAAACCAGATTTTTGTTGTAGGTTGTAATGCGAACGATAATGAGGGGGGGTATTCCTATGTGTTTTCTCCAACGGGGGAACTTCTTTATTCGAATGTAAACAGCTGGTCTGATAAATGGGCTACCGTTGACCTTGAATTGAACCTCCTCGAGCACGCAAAGACCAGTCACATCAATATCGCTGACGCTGTGTTCTTGAGGAGCCTGTTGAAACGACAGGGGAAAAAACCAAAACGGAATGCAAGTGCGCCCACAAAGAAAAGAAGGGGATTTTAGCGAGCTTTCTTTACGTCGCGTCGATACTCCCGAGATGCAACTGTATGGATCCCTCCCCGCACTTTATAATCTGCAGATACTTTCATCCACTTCGGCTTCGCACATTCCACGAGGTCATCAAGGATCTTGTTGACCACGTGCTCCTGGTAGATCCCTACATTGCGATACGACAAAAGATAGTATTTTAGCGAGCGTAGTTCGATGATCGATGCCGCTGGAGTATAGTCGATCCTGATGGTTGCAAAATCAGGCAAGCCCGACCAGGGGCAAACTGCTGTGAATTCATCCGTATCGATATTCACCACAATATCCTTCCCCTTGAATTCATATGGAAAGGTCTCAAGAGCCGCTACATCAACCGAGGACTCAGACTCTACGTGGTATCGTCGATCGAGTGGTTCAAGTGGTGAAGCGGATTTCTTTGTTTTTCGCATGTCAATCGGTACCTTTGATTACCTATTCAATTCCAATATACAGAAAGAGACGCAATCCAACAATTGGCTTTGCACCAAACCTCCAATAGCTAGCACGAGCAGAATGTATGAGAGTCCTGAGTCATCTCTTCGAAAATAATAAACGCTGGGCCTCGTCAATTCGGGAAAAAGATCCAACATTTTTTGAGCGACTCTCCGGACAACAAAACCCGGAGTATCTGTGGATTGGTTGCTCTGACAGCCGCGTCCCGGCAAATCAGATCGTGGGACTACTGCCAGGAGACATCTTCGTCCACAGAAATGTTGCCAATCTTGTGGTGAATGGCGACCACAATTGCCAGTCCGTGCTTCAATATGGGGTGGAAGTACTGAAAGTGCGTCACGTGATTGTGTGCGGACACTACGGTTGCGGGGGCGTTCTTGCGGCGCTCGGCCAATCATCGCTGGGAGACCTGGACGCGTGGCTTCTGCATATCAAGGAGGTGCATTCCACTCATCGTCGACATCTTGATGGGCTACAAATCCCTGCTGAATTACATGACGCGCTGTGCGAACTGAACATTATCGAACAGGCACGCAACGTGTGTGAAACCAGGATTGTCCAGAACGCGTGGGCGCGAGAGCAGATTATTGATGTCCATGCCTGGATTTATAGCATTCGGGACGGGATTCTAAAGGACTTGAACTTCACGGTGACGTCTCCGGCGGAGGTCCAACCAATGTACGCGAATGCAACCGATAGTGTCATGAAAAAGCGGACCCACCGCTAAGCATGACCATCCGTCTTATGGACCATCCAACAATTGTCATTTTCGATTCCCATTTAAGAAAATGGCGCCGATACGCCAATCCACGAAGAATTCTCCGGACGACCGGGCTCTCCGAGGTAGTTCCTTTTTTACAGGAGGCTGAGGAGGAGGTTCGCCGATCGGGTCTCCACGCCGTTGGATTTCTTAGCTACGATGCTGCCCCCTCGCTTGATAGCGCACTCAAGGTGCGCCAGACAACAAACTTCCCCCTTCTTTGGTTTGGCCTTTTCGAATCGTACACTGATATCTCCCTGCCTCCACCCTCTTCAACGATTCATCAACTTCGTTGGGAGCCTTCTATCGCGAGATCAGCATATACGAGTGACATTGCGGAGATAAAGCGTGAGATCAAAGAAGGCAACACCTACCAGGTGAATTACACTTTTCAACTTCGCGGTCATGAAAAGGTCGATCCGTGGAATTTGTTCCTCCACATGATCGAGTCTCAACAGGCGGATTATGGGGCTTTTCTGGACATCGGAGACTACGCGATTTGCTCGGCGTCGCCTGAGCTTTTCTTTCGGCTCGACGGCACGCACCTTGAGTCCCGACCAATGAAGGGAACGGCGCCGCGAGGAAGATTTCCGGAGGAGGATAAGGAAAAGAAAAACTGGCTTTTGCGCTCGGACAAAAACAGGGCGGAGAATGTTATGATCGTGGATATGATACGCAACGACCTATCGCGCGTGGCCCTTCCGGGCAGTGTCCATGTCCCAACACTTTGTTCGATGGAACAATACCCCACAGTGTGGCAATTGACTTCGGTCGTTCAGGCACAAACGAATGCCTCCGTGACCGACATTTTTAAGGCAATGTTCCCGTGTGCGTCCGTCACGGGAGCGCCAAAGGCAAGCACGATGAAGATCATCGGTGAACTCGAGGACTCCCCTCGGCAAATCTACACCGGAGCGATCGGATTCATCTCCCCCGGAAGGATTGTGCAATTCAACGTCGCAATCAGGACGGCTTTATGGGAAAGGGAGCGAAATTGTTTTGAGTACGGCGTTGGGGGAGGAGTTGTCTGGCAGTCCGATGTCGACGAAGAGTACCGCGAATGCATGGTGAAGTCCAGGGTCATCACGCAGCCCCGCGCTTCCTTCTCTCTCGTCGAAACAATGTTGCACGAGCCGGGAAAGGGATATTTTCTTCTCGAGGGTCACCTTGCCCGGCTGTCGGCATCTGCAGAGTACTTTGGTTTCTCTATGGATGTTGGGGTGGTGAATGACCTCCTGAAGAACGCTGCGCTTTCATTTCCGCCTCATCCTATAAGAGTTTGTCTCGTGCTGGGGAAAAATGCCAATGTGGCGGTCGAGCATTCGCCTCTTTACTCCAAACACGAAGAGCCCGTTCGTTTGCGCTTCGCTCAGGAGCCTGTCTCCTCGGACAATGTTTTTCTCTTCCACAAAACGACAAACCGTGCCGCCTATGACCGGGCGCTTAACATGGTGCAGGATTGTGACGATGTGTTGCTTTGGAATGAGCGGGGAGAACTCACGGAGACAACGATCCACAACATTGTTGTTGAGAAAGACGGACTGCAATGGACGCCGCCTGTATCGTGCGGTTTGCTCGGAGGAGTCTTTCGTGCTCACCTTGTGTGCAATCAATTACTCCGGGAACGCGTTCTAACAAAGGACGATGTCCGAAATGCGGACAAGGTGTTTGTCATTAACTCAGTGAGGCGATGGAGGAAGGCGCGTATTGAGGACGAGTGAGGGTCGCTTCAGATGAGTTCCGCATTCTTACCTGGCATCCAACCGACTTTGCCGTCGGCCAGACGGATCTGCAACCATTCCCCTACCTGTTCCGTTATTTTCACTTTCACCCCGCTGTGCAGCACGAATGCATCCGTACTGTTTTGATCAGGTGAGTTTTTTATCGAGACAACCGCTGACGTTATGATCGCTTCAT
>QKGJ01000115.1 GCA_003251275.1 Ignavibacteria bacterium | reverse complement strand
GCCGGATTTAACTCGAATTATTTCGATCTCCCCATGCTCGCCGAAGAATTCGCACGGTGCGGATTGAAATTCCCCGAGGATGGGAGCAAGCTGATCGACGTCCAGACCATTTTCCACAAAAAGGAAGAACGGACGTTGAGCGCGGCGTACAAGTTCTATTGCGACAAAGAACTCACCAGGGCTCATGACGCACAAGCCGACGCTGAGGCAACGCTGGAAGTTTTTGCCAGCCAGTTGGAGCGGTACGACGATCTCGGCTCCACGGTGGACGAGCTGCACGAGTTCTGCAAGAGAGCAGACACAGTTGACTTCCCCCGCCGCCTTGCTCGCGATGACGATGGGGAGATCATCTTTAACTTCGGACGGCATAAGGGGGTGCGCGTGAAGGAGAACCTCGACTATGCCCGCTGGATGGTGGATGCGGATTTTCCTGAGAGCACGAAGACTTTCCTAAGAGAGATTATTGGGGAGTATAGAGTTGCGGGTAGCGATGGGGGAGTTGAGTAGGTGGCTTGCGTACGACAAAGCAGCCTCCCAAAAAGTACAGTTCATGAGCAGATTGCAGGTTTCAGTATTTCCGCTTCAGGAGGACAGCGGTCATATCGTCCTGTTGAGAATGGCTGTCTGCAAATTCATGAACTGCCTTGAAAAGAGTGTCAAGAGCAAGCGCAGCCGGGATAGACTTGTCACGGATGAGAATGTCCCAGATACGATTTTCTCCAAACTCTTCCATGTCGTTGTTCATTGCCTCCGTAAGCCCATCGGAACAGATTATGAAAAAGTCACCCGGATGCAGGGGAACGGTTTGGGCTTCATAGATTGCATCATCCGTTAACGCGAGAGCGATCCCTCCCGGGGATAATATTCGTCTTGGAGTGCCATCGGAAAACAACAAGACCGGACCCTGACCGGCGTTGGCGAAGCTGAGTGAATTAGTACCGGTATCCAGGATTCCATAGAACAGGGACACAAACGTACGGGCATCCGTGCTTCCGAAGATGAGTTTGTTCGCGTGCGAGAGACAGTGTGCGGGATCGGAGCCGTAAAGTGACTCACTGCGAATGGTGGCCTGCAGGTTCGCCATCACCAGTGATGCGGCCAAACCCTTCCCACTAACGTCGCCCAGTCCGATGGCAAGTTGGTGCTCGTTCAAGCGGATGAAGTCATAATAATCTCCACCCACTATCATCGCCGGCATGCTCTTCCCCGCAATGTCATATCCCGGAACGTCAGGATTTGATTTCGGCAGAAAATTTATCTGGATGTTTCGCGCCATCCGGGATTCTTCCTTCGTGCGGTTGCGCGCCTCCTCCTCCTTCTTACGTTCGGTGATGTCCCGATAGATTGCATAGACAGCGATCTGCTTTCCGTCATGGACAACCGGTGACCCAAGCACAGAAACATCCATGAGGGTTCCATCCTTTCGCTTCCGTTTTGTCTCTGCCTCTACACGCTCTCCGCGTAAACTCATTTGTGAAAACACCGAAGCCTCTTCCAGAAACTCTGCTGGAGCAACCAGTTCGTTCACCGGCCGGCCAATCGCCTCTTCGTGGGAGTATCCAAACATTCTGACAAATTCCTCGTTCACATTCACGACGTGATCGCTATTGTCATGCAACAGAATTGCCTCAGGAGCACTATTGAACAATCTCTCAAAATAAATCTTCTGGATGAGAACCTCCTCCTCAACCTTTTTTCTCTCCGAGATATCCCGGTAGATTGCATATACCCCGACCTGATTTCCTTCATGAAAGATGGGAGCACCGAGGATTGAGACGTGGAATACTGTATTATCTTTCCTTCGTCGCTTCGTCTCAATTTCAACTCGTTGTCCGTGTATGACATTATCGGAAAGTCGCGTAGCTTCATCTTGAAGTTCAGTCGGCGCTACCAGCGAGTTAATCGATTTACCAATTGCCTCGCTACGCGAATAGCCAAACATTCTGAGAAACTCATTATTCACGTTGACCACAATGTCGTTGATGTCGTGGAAGACAATCGCCTCAGGAGCGCTGTCGAGGAGGCTCTCCATGTAGGTGCGCTGGATACGCAGCCCTTCCTCCGTCTTCTTGCGTTGGGTGATATCCCTGTAAATGGCATAATCGCCGACCTGTTTTCCCTGGTGAAAGATCGGCGCTCCAAGAATGGAAACGTCGATACGTGTTCCGTCCTTTCGTTTCCGCTTCGTTTCCACGGCGATTCGTTCACCATGAATTACCCGATGCGAAATATCGGTTGCCTCCTCGAGCAATTCCTCTGGAGCGATGAGTTCGTTGATTTGTTTCCCGATCGCTTCCCCGCGAGTGTATCCGAACATTTTTGTGAATTCGTCGTTAATATCCACAACCAGATCTTCACCGCTGTGGAGGGCGATAGCCTCGGGAGCCGAGTTGAACAGTTTGTTCAGGTACGTATTCTGGAGATCAAACTGGCTTTCGGATTTCTTTCGGCCGGTGATGTCTTCCACGAATCCCTCAAAACATAAGACCTTGCCTTTTTTATCGCGAACCGCAACGGCGATCTCAGAAACGACGAGAGGTGTTCCATCCTTTCGAAGAAGAGCGAGCTCCTCGTTATGCATGACTCCGAGCCGAATAAGCCTTTCGCTGAATCTGCTCCGGTCCTTGGGGTTCTGATAGAATTGGTAAATCGGTTGTCTGAGAAGTTCATTGCGGTTCCTGTATCCGAGCATCTTGACGAGCGCGGGATTCACTTGGAGAAATCGTCCCCGAGGCCCTGGGGTACTGCGATAGACTCCAAGCTTGAGTTGCTTGGTAAGCGTGAGGTAAGATTCCGGAATAGCTTTCCGACTGCCTGGTCTTTTCACCTTTCGGGGCAGCTTGTTCGATTGTACCTTTCGAGAAGGTTCACGCTTAAGTGGTTTACCTCGTTTGCTCATACCCAACTTTCGATAAAAAGATTATTACCTCATCAACAACAATTTTTTTGTCTCGACGAAAGAACCGGCCCTTAGTTGATAAAAATAGATCCCGCTCGGGATGTCCTTCGCGTGCCAGGTTATTTCATACGCGGCCGCGGTTTGTTCTTCATTTTTCAAGATGTCAATTTCCCTTCCAAGAATATCAAAGACCTTGATAACTACATTAGAAGATTGTGGGATTGCGTATCGTATTGTTGTTGATGAATTGAAGGGATTTGGAAAGTTGTGCGCCAGCAAGAAATCAGAGGGTATATAAGGTCGTGAAGATAGACTCACAGTTGGCGTGCTATCAATGATAGCTGTCCATAAGCTTGGGAAATGGTTATCGATTCTTGTCCATACCGGACGAACAATGTTACTGTGGGCGCTCACGCCGATATAATGTCCCAAATAGTCACTTTGGCTGGGGGTGAACGGTGATTCACTGACCATGAAGTTAGAGAATGTAGTGCCACCATCGGTAGAAAGAGCCATAAACACATCCGTTGCTGTCGATGAATGGTTGCGTCGATCATAAAAAACGAAATACAAATATCCGTTTGTTTGGTCAACAGTCATCCAGGCAAAAAATTGGTGGCGACCCGGCGGATCATCATTCACACGAATTCGCGAACTCCATGTGACTCCGCCATTGGTTGATTTGACTAACCATACGTCTGTATCATCTGTGCCACTCTGTTGATCTGTCCAACAGATGTAAATACTTCCCCGGTTGGTTCCTAGACTGAGGTCACAGTTCATAATTGGAAACCCTGGCGAGATGGATACGCCCGGGATATTGAACAGCAACCAGCGGATATGAGATCCAGAAACATTGACGTCATTGTCTAACCAGGTTAGTCCATCATCGGTAGATTTATCAAACATCAGTCCCTCCGGACCCATCCAGGCAACATAGACTTCATGATGTAGCCCGATAGCAGGCATGGGAGCGTGATCGCTATAATTGCCTGCCGCGGCATCTCCCTTCTTGTCACTTATGATGGCGGGTGTTGACCAGCTCAATCCACGATCGGTTGATCGTGACAACCGGATTTCAGAACTGTCGAGCGGACTAGGGCTTCCATGCACATCGAATTGAGCCCACGTCAAGTATATCATTCCGTTACCTCTATCAATCGTTGCCCATTCCTTGTCATTCTCTTTTGTTCCATTGACTCCGGTAAACGTCCCATTTGACCAGCTGTTCCCAAGAGATGTACTCTTTTGGCAAACGACTCGACTCAAGTCTGGCACTAGGTGAAAGTAGTAGTAGTTATCGGTCTCGTCGACAAGTACACATGGATCCCCAATTGCACCGAAAGATGAACTTAGAATCCCGTTCTGCCAGGTCAGGCCTGCGTTTGTTGAATAGTAATAATTGTCGGTGTTCGAACCGACCAAGATAAGATTTGTATTATTCGGATTCATAACAATGGAGGGTTCCTGCGGTTCGCCCGGATTTATTGGTTCACCCACCCTGATATTTTGATATTGTGCGGTGAGCGGACATACTGAAATCATCAATAGCAATGTCACGCAAGAGCGAGGTAACAGACACATCATGCGTTTCTTCCTTGAGGTTTTGATTCAGAATCGACAGATGAATAAGTACTCTATCATTCCTGCAACATTTTCAGGATTATTGGTCTTCCTGTTCAAGCATTTCCTTCAGGTTCAGGTTATTTCGTCGGGCCGACCGATGAATTGTGGATGGGAACTGGTGGACGATCAACGTTATTGTGCCTACCGGTCCGATGTGAGAAGAATCGAAGTAGAAAGGATTTACACGTAACCGAGGGAAACGGGAATCTGTGGCGGCATTCTCGAAACTCGGATCGCACCCAAGCTGAATAAAGAGGTATTCAAGTGCGCGACTATCCTACCCAGTCCATCCATCCAAGTTCTTATTTAATAGAACAGTATGGAGTTTTTTTTGCTTAAGGCTCTGACGAGATTGAGGGAAGCAGAAGGCCGAATGCTATCTAGATAAAGTAGGCAGGCAAAAAAGGAAAGTCAACAACA